>JBEAVZ010000122.1:0-4513 GCA_041160645.1 Acidobacteriota bacterium | reverse complement strand
ATTAGCGCCACCGACGGCACGTTGCAGACGCTGGGCCTTCTGCTGGAAGGCGAAGAGCTTCTGGCGCTCAGCGGCCGCCAGACTGAGCGTTCCGAGCGTCGAGACTTCGAACGTCTGCGGTTGACCAATGGACTGCCACTCGCCGTTGACGCGCGTGGAGAGGGTGACCGTAAACTTCCCTGGCATAACCAGGTGGCCGGAGGGTGGAGTACCGAAGAGTTCTTCGATGATGCCATCGCCACCCGGCGCGCGCGGCGGGGCCAGCTGGGCAGCCGGATAGCGAAGATCCCAGGTGATCCGCTGCATGCCGGCGCCAGTGGGTCCATTGAGGCGCCGGACGACCCCACCAGAAGAGTCCCGGACGGTCAGCATGACGACCGGCGGCTCCTCCTCTTCTTCTGCGGTCAGGGCCGCCTGCGACGGGTACTGGTACTCTTTGCCGGTCGGATCCTTCTCCCGCAACCGCCGTTCGGCCTCGCGCCGGAGCTGCCGCCGGGTCTTCAACCCCTCCTTCAGATAGTAGGTGAAGGTCGCCCCGAACGGGGGATTCTCCGCTGTGTAGAAGGACTCGCCAAGCGAGGCCTTCCCTCGCCCTCCAAACGGTGTTCCCTCGACAAAGATTGTCGCTTGCCGCACGCCGAAGAGGTGGCCCCCCTGAGCAAGGATCTCCGGAGTCGTCTCCCGCAGCGTAGCATAGTTGTCGAGGATGTAGATGCCGCGACCAAATGTCCCAACGACCAGATCATTATTGGCTCGCTGAATCGCCAGGTCACGCACGGCTATCGTTGGCAGACCGCCCTTGAGCTGGGTCCAGCGCTGCCCGCCATCAATCGTAAAGAAGAGGCCAAACTCACTGCCCACGAAGAGAAGCGCGGGGTGCCGGTGATCTTCAGCGATCGACCAGAGCGGACCGGTCGTGGGGAGGCTCGGCAGATTGCCGGCGACTGAAACCCAGGTTTTGCCCGCATCAGTCGTCTTGAGCAGGTAGGGCTTGAAATCGGCGCTCTTGTGATTGTTGAGCACGGCGTAGGCCGTGTTCGCGTCGTGCTGGGAAGCGAGCAGGCGGGCGACAAAGGTTCGCTCCGGAACACCGGGAAACTGGTCGACCTTCCGCCAATTTTTGCCGCCATCATCGGTAACCTGGATCAGGCCATCATCGGTGCCCACATAGATGAGCCCCTCTTTTTTGGGCGACTCAGCGAGCGCGACAATGTTGCCATAAAACGAGGTCGACTGGTGCTTGGCGATCGCTTCCGGCCCCCAGATCCGCCCCATCACCGGCAGCGAGTCCCGATCGATCTGGCGGGTCAGATCGGGCGAGATGGCCTGCCAGGTGTCCCCGCGATCATCGCTCCGGAAGAGTCGGTTGGCCGCAAAGTAGATTCTGGACGAGGCATGCGGACTGATGAGGAGGGGCGAATCCCAGTTCCAGCGGAGCGGTGGCTCGCCTCTTCCCTCTTTGGGCTGAATACCGATCCGCTCGCCAGTGCGCCGGTCGTAGCGCACCAGCACGCCATACTGTGAGGTAGAGTAGATGATGTTCGGATCCTGGGGGTCGATGCGCACGTGAAAACCATCTCCGCCAGTCGTCACAAACCAGTCGCCATTGGTGATCCCGCTCAGGCTGTTGGTCTGCGATGGTCCGCACCAGGTGTTGTTGTCCTGGGTTCCTCCACAGACGGTGTAGAAGGGGGTGGACTGATCGACGGTCACATCATAGAACTGGGTGATCGGCATATTCGATTTGAAATGCCAGGTGGTCCCCCGGTCATGGCTCTCGTAGATACCGCCATCGCTCCCGACCAGGTAGTGGCTGGTGTTCGACGGATCGATCCAGATGGTGTGATTATCGACGTGCTTGTTCCGCTCGCCAAGGGGGCGGAGAGTTCGACCGCCGTCATCAGAGACCTGAAAGATGACGTCCGGCAGGTAGATGCGGTCGACATCCTTTGGGTCACAGATGATCTGACCATAGTACATTCCCTGCGCGATCCGTGGATTCATCTTCTCCCACGTAGCGCCCCGGTCGGTCGATCGATAGATGCCACTTCCGGTATCGGCCGCCTCGACTGTCGCGTAGAGGACGCGCGGATCGACCGGGGAGACCGCGAGGCCGATGCGGCCCAGATCGCCCGGGGGCAACCCACTCCGCAACTTTGTCCAGGTCACTCCACCGTCGGTCGATTTATGGATGGCCGACTCCGGCCCGCCATTGATGAGCGTCCAGACGTGACGCCGCCGCTGCCAGGAGCTGGCATAGAGGATCTCCGGATTTCGGGGGTCGAGGACGACTTCGGTCACCCCGGTGTCCTCGCTGATGCTGAGGATGTTCTTCCAGGTCTTTCCACCATCAGTCGTCTTGAAGAGTCCGCGGTCTCCTCCCGGCCCCCAGAGTGGGCCCTGGGCCGCGACGTAGACCACCCTGGAATCCCGCGGATCAATGGCGATCCGGCCGATGTGCTCCGACTTCTCGAGTCCGACCTTGCGAAAACTCTTGCCGCCATCCTCGGACTTGTAGAGTCCATCGCCATAACCGACGCTCCGCTGGCTGTTCAGCTCCCCGGTGCCAACCCAGAGAACGGCCGGGTCACGCTGGTCAAGGGCCAGCGCGCCAATCGAATATGAACCATAGTTGTCGAAGACGGGCGTCCAGGTTGTCCCATTGTTGACCGTTTTCCAGACGCCGCCCGAGGCGACCGCCACAAAATATCTGGCGGAATCCTGTGGATCCACGGCAAAATCGACGACCCGTCCGCCAGTCACCGCCGGGCCAATCGAGCGCAAGCGGAGGCCGTTGAACGTCCCGGTCGAGAGTGGATCGGCCGCTTTCTCAGCCGGGCGTTCCTGCGCCTCTGCCGACTCGACCTGGCGCATCACCATGCTGGCAGCCGCCAGCAGAATCATCAGACTCAAAAGAATCGATCGTCTCCTCATCACTAACCCTCTCTTGTCTACTTGATCTGTCTGACCTATTTGACCGGATTGGCCGGATTAAGATACCGGGCCAGAAACCGGTAGATCTCGGCACGGGATTCACGTGCCAGTCGCGTGTCGATCCGGTTGAAGGCGTGTCCGCCCGGGGCCTGATCGTAGATCTTGTACTCGAACTGTTTGCCGGCCGCTTTGAGCGATTTGATCAGATGCTCGACCTCCAGCACATTGACATCCTCGTCATTGGTGTTGGTGTGAACCAGCAGCGGCGTCTGCAACTTCTCGGCATTCCAGGCGGGCGAGCGGCGGCGGTACTCACTGACATTTTGATCAGCCGACTTGCCAATATGGTAGGGGGCCGCGAAGAGATCGCGGTAAGACTGGCTCTTGTATCCCATCCGGGCAATGAGATCACTCACCGGCACCCCGGCATAGACGACCCGATAGTCGCGCGGATGCTCAAAAACATTCATAAGGGAGATCATGCCACCGTGGCTCCATCCCATGATCCCAACGCGGGACGGATCGATCTCCGGATAGGTATCGAGCATCCACTGCTTTCCGGCGAAGACATCCTCGTTCTCCAGTCCCCCGTAATCGATCAGCCGCCAGTAGGCCCGCCCGTATCCCGTGCTGCCGCGATACTCCGGAGCGATGATCGCATACCCCTGTTCGAGCAGCTCGCGGATGATATGCAGGTAGCTGGTCTGGAAATCGCTGTGAACGCCCCCGTGAACAAAGACGAGCAGCGGCAGCTTCTTCCCAGCGGGGACCTTCCGCGGCATAAATGTGTAGGCATAGATGATGACCGGATTGGTGGCCCCCTGTCCGGTCGGATTCGGAACAACACGCGGGGGCGCGCTCGTGTAGCGAACCTTGTCGATAATCGCCAGGTCACCCAGTCTGGTGTGCCACATCAGATCATCAACCTGCTTGCTGAGCCCCTCCTCGATAAAGCTGAGCTGCTCTTCGAGTGCCCGAATCCGCTGGAGAGCCGGATCTTCACTCCCCCGCGGCTCCCGCTCCTGGGCGGCAACGGTCTGGTAATGGCCGGTGATGGCGAGGACTATCAAGATGAGAATGGTTGTCTTGCGCATTGCCTGGTCTGCCCGTCGGTCAAAATCAGGGGGCAAGTCGAGCGCGCTCACCCCCTCTGGAGCTATTTTCGGAAGAGATTGCCCAGCGCGCCCGCGACATCATCGATCGCCGAACCGTCGCCGTCACGATCGAGAAGGCGCGAGGCCATTCCGAGGAGATCACCACCGCCGCCAAACTGCTGCGTCGCGCCGGCAAGCAGACCGGCCAGATCGGCGCCGCCGCCTCCCTCGCGTTGCGAGCGTCCAAGCGCTCCCATCACGATCGGGCCAAGAATCGTGAGCAGCTGGCCAACCTTGGCCTGATCGAGGCCGCTCGTCTGACTGATCGTCTGCGCCACCGCGCCGCTCTGACCGCCCAGAATGTGACCAATGATCGAGCTGCCGGCCCCCTGACCCTGGGCCAGATTACCAATCAGCCCCCCCAGATCATCGAGCACACTCCCGTCGTGATCGCGATCGAGCGCTCCAAGCAACGAACTCGCCCC
>JBEAVZ010000085.1:0-27690 GCA_041160645.1 Acidobacteriota bacterium | reverse complement strand
GTATGGTGAAGCGCTGGCAATTGATGGACTATTCTGGCAGGCAGAGTATCAGCGGGCGCTTGCCTGGCGGTCATTGCGAAAGATGGCTGAAGCTGGCAAGGGGATGGCGCGGACAATTGAGTTGCTGGCCGACTATGAAGAGACACCGGAAGGGAAGCAGATGTTGCAGCGCGCCTGGCAGGCCCTCGCTGAGATACAGGCATCGCAGCAGAACTATGCCGGGGCTGAAGCCAGTTATAAACAATTATTGAAGCTGGCGGTGGGTGACCGTCTGCTGACTGCCCGTGGGAATGCGGCCCTGGCCGATCTCTACCTGGAGACGGGGAAGCCGGATGAATCGTTGCGGTCAATTGTTGCGGCGATAGAGAGTGGCGATGAGCGACCGCGCAGTCTGGCCATCCGCGGGATGATTCTTTGCCAGATAGGCAAGGTTGAGGAGGGTCTCAAATGGCTCGATGACTCACTGCGACTCGATCCGGATGAGGTTATTGCGCGTCGACAGCGTGCAGAGATCTATCTGCAGCGCCGTGATCTGAAAGCTGCTCTCGACGATCTGCAGGTAGCGGTGAGAAAGCAGCCGGATCTGACAGGTCGGTTGCGACTGGCCTGGGCCTATGCGCAGAATCGTCAGAATAAAGAAGCGCTCGAAATCTACCAGCAGGTCCTGCGTGATGATCCCGCAAACAACGATGCAAGGCTCGCCGTTGCGGCGCTGACGATTGAAACGGGCAGCAGTGAAGACGCGATAGCCCAGCTGGAGGGGCTGATCAAGCTGGAGGGGAACCGGGCTGATCTGCGGGCGCAGTTGGCTGAGTTGTTGATTCGTCAGCAGCCGGAACGGGCGCTTGAGCAGTATCTGCTCGCGGCGAAGCTTGAACCGCAGCGGATCAGCCATCGGGTTGGGGTGGGGGCGACCCTGGTCAGGTTGCGGCGGATGGCCGAAGCCGTCGGAGTGCTCCGGACGGCGCTGGATATGAAGCCTGAGGCCGATATTGCCTATTATGCCCACACCAACCTCGGAACCGCCCTCTTTGAACTGAACGATTTTGCGGCAGCCATCCCGGAATTCATCTGGATTCTCGAGCACCAGACCGACGAGAAGCGGATTCCGATCACCCTCTATTTTCTCGGCATCTGTTATGACCGCCTTGGAGAATACGAGGAAGCGCTCAAGATCTATGAGCAATTTCTGGTGAAAGCGACGACAGTCAATCAGCTGGAGATTGAGAAGGTCCAGTTGCGGTTACCGGTGATCAAAAAACAGATCAAGGATGGGAAAGGAAAAAGGAAGAAATGAGCAGCATATTTATGTTGATCACCAAAGTGCTGCTGCTTGGCGCGGTGATCGATCCGCATCTCCCGTCGTTGCAGAGCCAGCAACGAGATCATTTGACGGAGAAGGAGATCGACCTGGTGAAGGCCAATCAGGAGATCGATATGCGAACCGAGGTCTTTATGCGGGCGGCGGAGCGTCGTCTCGTGGTGTTGACCGATCCCCAAGCGACACAGAAGAAGAAGGAAGAAGAGATCTGGGGGCCCCTGCCAAAGGGAACCCCACTCGAGCTATTGCAGGACTACAAGCGAATCCTTGAAGAGTTGGAAGAGAAGCTCGACGATGCCCTCAACCGCGATAGTCGTCATCCGTCCCTCGAGAAGGCGGTGAAGATCGCCAAAGATAGCGCGACCAGTCAACTCGAGCGACTGCGGGCGCTCGCGCCAAAGGTGACAGACGACCGTGCGCAACGGGCGCTGCGCGAAGCGATCGAAGAGGCCCAGCTGGTCGCAAAGGCCACGCTTTGAGCGCCAGCTGATCCCCTTCGATCCATCAGTTCCCCATCAGTTTTTGGTTGCCTGCCCGATCGTTCCACCCGGATGCCAGCTATGGTAGGTGGCCCGATCGATCCTTTTCCGTCCCTGGAGCTCGACGCTCAGAGCCGCCAGGACGTAGATCTCGGCCATGATGCTGGCCCGTGGTTCGAGCAGAAGCGGACTGCCCTCCCTCTCCACCCCGGCAAAGAGAAATGAATCAGAATTTGCGGCGAGCCACGAGTCGGCGCGGCCAGCAACGCCGATGATCCGGGCTTGATTATTGCGGAGAGTTGAGACCGCCGCGCGCAGTTCGGGAGTCTGGCCGCTGTTGGAGATCGCAATGACCACGTCTCCAGGACGGACTTGTCCGGCGCTGCCGTGGACGCACTCGGTGGCGTCAAGGAAGTAGGCCGGGGTGCCGACACTGGAGAGCAGCGCGGCGAGGTAGCTGCCGACGTGTGATGGCTTGCCAATGCCGGTCACGTGGACTCTTCCGCCGGCGGTCTCAGCCTCGGTGATGAGATTGGCTGCTGCCTGAAAATAGTCGGCGCCACCTATCCGCTGGTTCAGCCGGCCCAGCTCTTCAAGCGCGGTGGCCAGGAATTTCTCAACAGGTTGATCGTAGGGGGACTCCGGCGAAGCTGGTCGCTGATCGCCTGGTGATTGAAGCGCTCGAGCCGGAAGACTGGCGCTCGGTGGAAAGATCTGGTGAATTCTCGCGAGGCTCTTCTCAAGATCGGGTGTGGCGCCACTTATCTCACAACAGGCTGCGCCACAGGCGTTGGCAAGCTGGAGAATCTCTGTCCACGGGAGCTGGTGAATCAACCCCGCGAGCATTCCGCCAAAGAAGGCGTCTCCAGCACCTGTCGTGTCGAGGGCGGCGAGCGGTGTCGCGTTGACCCGGCCACTAAAGTCGTCCGAGGAGATGGCGCAGCCAGCCTCGCCATCGGTAATGACCACCGCGCGTGATCCGTAGAGCTGGCGAATCGCCTCTGCCGCCTGCCGCGCGTCACTCTCCCCAGTCAACTCACTGACCGCCGCTTTGGATGGCTTGAGGTAGTCGGCAAGATGGAGCGCCTCTTCAAACTGCGCGGCGGTGCCCAGGCTGGTCAAGGCATCACGGCGCGGAATATCGACGTCGAGGGCGGTTACGACGCCAGCCTCACGCGCAATCCTCAGCACGGCGATCACGGCATCGAGCGGAAGTTGAGAGATCTCCGTCGAGACAATCCGGGCGGCGCGAATGTAGTCGGCGTGCTGATCATAGATATAGTCAGCGGTGGTTTCACTCGTCGCAGCGGGGGACATATAGATCGCCCGCCCCCCGTCAGGATCGACGAAGATGTGGGCAAAAGATGAGGACTGACCGTCGAGGGTCAGGTGCTGGTCGATGCCGTAGCGCTGCATGCCGCTCCGCAGGAATCGGCCATAGTCGTCGTCCGCCTGGCGCCCAAAGATCCCAACGCGGAGACCAAGCAGACTCGCCCAGGAGAGGTGGTTCAGGCAGACCCCGCCCACCAGTTTGCGGACGACCTCGCCACTGTGGTAATTCCGGAGCGAGATCTTCTCTTCAGCCCCAATGATTCGTGGCGTGCGATAGATCATATCGACAACCATCGAACCAATACCTACCAAATCGAAACGTTTTTCCATAACACTCCATCCCCGCCTGGCGCAGACGGCCAGTAGACCAGCTATTTCTTGCGATTGTTGTTGCCGGAGCCGAGTGCTTGGCCGAGCGCTTGGCCGAGCGCTTGTTTGATGGCGGCTTCGGCCAGGGGAGCCATGATCCGGTATCCTTCGGCATTGGGATGGAGTCCATCGTTGGCCAGGTCAGCCTTGAGCCAACCCTTTTCGTCGACCATGCGGCTGAAGTAGTCGAGATAGAGATGACCATTGGCCTTGCTGTAGGCCTTGAGCCACTCATTCAATTTGAGAATCTGTTCCGGGGCGCGACGCTCGGACACTTTTCGTGGCCCGTAATCATGGACGGGAAGGATGGAGGCAAAGATCACCTTGATTCCGTTGACCTTGGCGAGCTCGGCAATCGAGCTGTAGTTCTGCTGGATCATCTCGAGGGTCATCGGTCCGGTGTTTCCGGCGATGTCATTGGTGCCGGCCAGAATGACGAGGGCGCGCGGACTGAGCTCGATCACATCCGGGCGCAGACGGATGAGCATCTGCGGAGTCGTCTGACCGCTGATGCCGCGATTGATGTACGGCTTCCCCGGGAAATACTCATCGAGTCGCCAGCTGTCGGTGATGGAGTCGCCGAAAAAGACGACCCGCGGTTCATCTTTGCTGGGCGCCGGCACCTTCGCGTTGGCGTCACGGTAACGGCTCAGCTGTGGCCAGTCCTGGAGGCGCCGGTTCATCTGTTCGACGCGGACGCGCAGGGCCTCATACGTCTCGGGAGCCGAAGTGGTGCTGGGAGTTGGCGCCTGCGCCAGGAGGACCAGCGGGGTCAGTAGAGCAATCAGAAGCATTGGCAGAAAATATTTCATCTCTCTCATCCGGGTTTGAGTTATTCAATAGAATGCCGTGTTGACGTCATTAGACCTCGTCAGGTGACGTCGCGGTCGGCGATATGTCAGGTCCTGTATGGCCAGAAGTTAGCATGATTGAATCGGAATGGCGAGACGGAAGACTGCGACTCACCCACCATTGTTCTGAAGAGCTGGCTGTGATAGAAACCAGCCTGCGTCAAGTTTTCCGCAGCATTTGCACCAAGCGATCAGCTCATCGCAGCGATCAAAGCGATCAAAAGGAAAGGGACTCAGCATGAAGACCTGGATGGATCGAGGACCTGGCAGGTTATCGTTATGGCTCTTCTGTGCCTCTCTCGTCGTGCTCTCCGGATGCCGGATGGATCAGAAGAGCGGGGCCACAGATCAAAAACCGAGAGGAATTGCATCGATGAAGAAGGAATCGTTCGGCCAGCTGGCCGATGGCACGGCGGTCGATATCTATACACTAACCAACTCAAATGGGGTTGAGGCACGCATCACCAATTATGGCGGCATCATCGTTTCGCTGAAGACCCCTGACCGGGCAGGTAACCTTGGCGACATCACCCATGGGTTCGAGAAGATCGCCGACTATCAGGCGGGCCATCCATTCTTCGGTAGTTTGGTCGGGCGGTATGGCAATCGGATCGGACAGGCGAAGTTCAATCTGAATGGTGTGACATATGAGCTGGCGGCCAACAACGGCCGCAATCACCTTCACGGTGGTAAGGTCGGCTTTGACAAGAAGGTCTGGCGAGCGGAGGAGTCGGCGAATGCTGACGGGCCGGCCTTGGTTTTGACGACCACGAGTGCCGATGGCGAAGAGAACTATCCGGGTAATTTGAACGTCAAGGTCACCTACACCCTGCTTGAGTCGAACGCGTTGCGGATCGATTATCAGGCGAGCAGTGACAAGGATACGATCGTCAATCTGACCAACCACGCCTACTTCAACCTGGCTGGCGAAGGGACCATCCTCGATCACGAGATAATGATCAATGCGGATCGTTTTACGCCGGTTGATGCTGAATTGATTCCGACGGGTGAGTTGCGCGCGGTGAGCGGAACGCCCTTCGATTTCACCACCCCCCGCCGCATTGGCGAGCGGATCGATGCCGATGATGAGCAGATCAGGTATGGCAAGGGGTATGATCACAACTTTGTCCTCAACCATCAGGCTGGGAAGATGGGGCTGGCGGCGCGTGCCTACGATCCGCAGAGCGGTCGGGTTCTCGAGGTCGAGACGACCGAACCGGGAGTCCAGTTCTATACCGCCAACTTCCTCACGGGGAGTCTGACGGGAAAGGGTGGACGCGTTTATGAGCGGCGCTCCGGTTTTTGTCTCGAGACGCAACACTTTCCCGACTCACCAAACAAGCCCGATTTTCCGTCGACGGTGCTGCGCAAAGGAGCTGAGTACCGGACAACCACGATCTTCCGCTTTTCGGTGAAGTAGCGCCCGCCAGCGTTGAAGAGCGCTGAAGATGTGCCGATCAGGCAAGAGCAGATAAAAGAGGCTGGCCGATCGATCTCGAGGGAGAACGATCGGCCAGCCTCGACTTTTTGCCGGGTGGCCAACCTCAGAAGGCGAAATTCTTGCGGTATTCGCGGCACATGCGCTGGCTTGGAATAGCCTTCCCCGGGTTGCAGAGTCCGAGCGGATTGAAGATCTGCTTCACGCCCAGCATCGTCTCGAGGGAGTCGGCGTCGAAGATCATTGGCATGTAGTGGATCTTATCGGCGCCCACGCCGTGTTCTCCGGTGATCGATCCACCGGCATCGACGCAGAGCTGCATGATCTCTTTGCCGGCGATGAGCACCCGCTCGACCTCATCCTTGTCACGACCGTCAAAATTGAGGTTGGGATGGAGATTGCCGTCACCGGCGTGAAAGACGGTCGACATCTTCAGATTGTAGCGCGCGCCGATCGCATAGATGCCAGCGAGGACTTCCGGAAGCTTGGTTCGCGGAACGACGGCATCCTGGACGAAGAGGTCCGGGCTGACGCGGCCGAGCGCCCCGAAGGCGCCTTTGCGGCCCGCCCAGAGACGCTTCCGCTCATTCTCGTCGGTCGCTTCGTTGACGGAGCGTGCCTGGTGGCTGAAGCAGATCTCCGCGACCCGTCGCGCCTGGGTCTCGATGCCGGCGCTCAGTCCGTCAAGTTCGACGATCAGACAGGCGGCCGCGTCGCGTGGATAACCAGCCGCATAGATTGAATCCTCGACCGCGTTGATGGTCACCCGGTCGATCATCTCGAGGGCGGCCGGGAGAATGCCGGCGGCGATGATGGTGGAGACGGCGTGGCTCGCGTCATTCAGATCCGTAAAGTCGGCCAGCAGCGTGATCACCTTCTGGGGATTGGGGGTGAGGCGGACGACAATCTTGGTGGCAATGCCAAAAGTGCCCTCGCTTCCGACAAAGGCGCCAAGCAGGTCGTAACCGATGGTGTCGGCCCCATCTCCGCCGAGATTGACCACCTCACCGGTTGGAAGCACCACCTCGAGGCCGAGGATGTGGTTGGTGGTTGCCCCATACTTGAGGCAGTGGGGGCCACCGGCATTCTCGGCGACATTCCCGCCGATGGTGCAGGAGGTCTGGGACGAAGGATCGGGGGCATAGTGATAGCCGGCGGCGGCTACCGCCTGAGTGAGGCGGACATTGATCAGGCCCGGTTGCACGACCGCCCGGCGATTGGCGTAATCGATCTCGAGAATCCGGTTCATTCGGGCCATCTCGATGATTACCGAACGTTGACCCTCTTCGCACCCGACCGGCAGCGCCCCGGAACTGAGCCCGGTTCCGGCGCCGCGGGGGCCGAAAGGAATTCGTTCCTCGTGGAGGATCTTGACCACTGCGGCGACCTCCTCGGTGCGGGCGGGAAAGATGACCGCCAGGGGGCGTGTCTTGTGGATGGCCACGGCATCGCATTCATAGACGAGAAGCTCGGCTTCGTCAGTCGTCACGTGACGATCCCCGACGATGCGCTTCAGTGCAGAGACGATCTGTGCTTCGTTCATTAAACTATTCCATCCTCTCGATTCGATTCCGGACCACCGCGTTGAGTGGTGTGTGGCTCCACGAGGCCGATCAGGTGCGGGGCCGGGTTGACCGGCGAGATCGGCCCCTTGCGGCCCGGAGCCAGCTCCGGGAAAAGCCGCAGTGATCGATGTGAAGCGACGCCAACCTGAAGAATGGCAAGGTAACACAACAGATCCCGGTGTGTCACCGGTTCTGCCGGGGAGGCTGAAGAGTTTCTCCGGACGGCGGAGCCGCGCTCCGCGGGCGCGGGCGATGAGCTCACCGTCACCTTCCTGGCCAGGCCGGCGGGGAGAGTGGCCGCGTTAAAACAGGGAGGCCGCGCGGCTGGAGATTGTCCGGCCGAAGCTTCACGGTGCAGATGGCGACCACGAGAGATTTCGGAACCGGAATCAAAAGTGGTATTCTGGGCATCTGGTGAATTAAAGAGCGGCCGGTCGCTTGGCAATCCCATGAATACTCATGTTGAATCGTGTTGAAGAAGATTTCGGGCCCCATACATAATTTATAATAACGACGTTTACCGGACTCAATATATTTTAATGCACCGACGGGTGCAGGAACTTTTGATTTATGGTGGTTTGTCCAGCCTGTGGTAGTTCACGGATCCGGCACGATTATCGTCCGGCGCCATTCTATCTGAGGATATTCCTGATCCGCGCCCTGTTGTGTGACTACTGCAACCGGCAGTTTCGGGCCTTCAGTCTGCGGATGCCGGGAGAGCGACAATCGAATCGGCCAAAGAGAAGAGCCGATACCTTTGTCTCCGCCCCCGATCGCCGCGAGGGGAAGATCGACCTTTCCGCGGGGCGACCGTCAGGAGGGGAGAATCGGGAGCTGCTCGATCAGATTGTCAAACGTCACCGACCGGCCGGCGGTGAGTTGCCAGGGGGGCCGGCCATCGACCAACCGACCCGCCAGGTTGGAGAGACCGGGCCGGTCGTCGCGGGAGCGCCGGTTGGAGAAGGGGCGGCGCGGAAAGGAATGGACGAGGCGATACCGGAGCCAGGTCTGTCGATTGCGTGTCCCGATTGTGGTTCTTCGCGCGTCAAGCGTCGTCCGCGCAAGCCGCTCGAGCGACTGGCCTTCTCGATCACGGATCACCGCGCCTACGTCTGTCGGGAGTGCCAGCGGTCGTTCTATGCCCGACCCGGCTCCGCGTAGTTCCGTCAGGGTTGAGCTGGGTCTGGAGAGGGCTCAGGAAAGAGGACCCGCAGGACTCGCTGGCCGTAGACGAGCGCACCGAAGCGGGCCCGCGATCCGAGGGGCGGGAAGATGAGCGTTCCGGTGATCGCCTCGCGCGCCGCGATGCGAATCGTCCCTGGGGAGATGCGCTTCGGCAGAAATTCGACATCCTGCAGGCCATACTGTCGGCACTCCTGGTCGATCAGAAAGACGCGCTCGTCATCGCCAAGCAGCCATCGGCCACGGCTGGAGAGATAGAGGGGCAGCCGCAGCTCGACAGGTTGCTCTTCCGCCCAGACGACCAGCTCGACCCGCGTGCGGGCGGAGAGTCGCGCGAGACTCCGGATGGAGATTGGCGGCGCGGGGAGGGCCGCTGGTTGAGGCAGGCATCCCAGGAGCCGGGTGCGCGCCTGATCGAGCGGCTCGGTCACCGCCGTCTGGTCCGCCGGGATTGGAACCGGGCCGCGACCGGTCGACTCGCGGCACGCGATTCCGAGCCCGGCCGTGAGGGTGATGGCCAGCAAGACCAACATAAGAGTTTTGCCGAGAGATCTCCAGTTCATGGCTTCTTTGCTCCGGTCAGTATTTGATCGGGTCACCGTGGGGTGACGCTTCTCCATTAAAGCGAACGACAGGGATATGTTTCAAGAGAGCGGTCGACATCAGGGGCGGAAGGGGCGGACTTCGCTCGAGTCCTCCCTGGAGCGCAGTCTGGCCGAGTTTCTGGCCAGACTGGACGTTCGAGACTCCCCCCTTGTGGTTGGGGTCTCTGGTGGAGCCGACTCGATGGCCCTTCTCGATGCGCTCTGGCGCTGGAAGGAGAGGGGCAACTGGACGGGGGGAATCGTGGTCGCCCACCTCAACCATCTGCTGCGCGGGGGGGAGTCTGATGGCGACGCAGAGTTTGTCCGCGGGGTCGCGGAACGGTATGGTCTCCCCCTCGCTCTCGAGCGCTGCGATGTGGCCGGGGTGGCCCAGGCGCGACGGGCCAACCTCGAAGCGGTGGCCCGCGAATGTCGATACGATTTTCTTCACCGCGTCGCTCTGGCCTCGCTGGAGACCGAACCGCCGCCGACCGAAGCGCTGGTGCTGACGGCCCATAATTTTGACGATCAGGCCGAGACGGTCCTCATGCGACTTCTGCGTGGCAGCGGGGCGAGCGGGCTGACCGGGATCCATCCACAGCGCCACCTGAGCGACGCGGTCCGGCTGATTCGTCCGCTCCTCGATGTCGATCGCGCGGCCGTCCTCGACCACTGCCGTTTTTATGGTCTCGATTTCCGGGTCGATCAGTCGAACTTCTCCATCGATTATCTCCGGAACCGGGTTCGCCACGAGCTGCTCGTCACCCTGCGCGACTACAACAAGGCGATCAGCGCGACACTGGTCCGCACGGCGACGCTGCTGCGGGATGATGAGGCTTGTCTGCAGGATCTGGCCCGCGCGCACCGCCAGCGGGCAATGGTTGGGGAAGGATTGGCGGTTGAGGCGCTCGAAGAGCTGCCGCCCGCCCTGCGGCGGAGGGTCGTCCGTGACTGGATTGCCGAGCAACGGGGCGGACTTAACCGCCTCACCGCTGCCCACGTCGCGGCCGTCGAAGGACTTCTTGGAACGGGCCAGAGCGGACGAAAGGCCGCGCTGCCGGGTGGACTGGTGGTCCAGCGGGTCTTTGAGACGCTCCAGTTTATCGACGCGCCAGGCGCGCCGCCCTCACCGCGCTGGCTCGATCCGGGAGAACCCGTCGAATTTGGAGACTTCTGGATTCTGCTCCACCCCGAGTCGAGCCCTCCGGCGCGACTGACCGTGGGGCCGGTTCGCTGGTCCGTCCGCATTCCGGGAGAAATACCCGCCAATCCGTGGCGGGTGCGCGGACGCGCGCCGGGTGACTGGCTGCGTCCGACTGCTTCGTGCCACAGAATCAAGCTGAAAACGTTAATGATTCGTCACAAAATCCCGGTGACGAAGCGACATACTTGGCCGGTTATCGTCACTGGTGGTGATCAACTCATCTGGGTTCCCGGACTGGCTCTCAATGCGGAGCAGGCGCCGCCACACCATCAGTCAAATTATCAGCAGGGTGGTGAACAGTCGGGAGCCAGTCAGCCGTCTTTCTGGTTACTTGTTGGTGAGAAGGTGAAATAGGTGAGCGAAAACGGCACAGATGGGGTAGAATATGCCGAGGTCATTTACGGAGGTGCAATAGTTGAACTCGACAATGAGACAGGTGATCTTTTGGGTGGTGGTCATAGCCGGAGCGATACTGCTCTATCGCTTCTTCCAGAATCCATCGGCGAACCAACCGGTTCAACTCTCCTATTCCGAATTGGTGGAGAAGGTAGAGTCTCGGCAGGTTGCGACAGCCGTGATCGATCGCGAGAAGGTCAACGGCAAACTGGTCAGTCAGGCCAACTACACGACCAAACTCGGCAACGAGTTTGTCGCGCGTGATCTGGCCGACTCGATGAAGAAGAGCGGGGTCAAGGTGGAGTTCGATCCCTCTTCGAGCAGTGGGCTCTGGGCTAACATGCTGGTCATGTACGCGCCATTTGTGCTGATCATCGCCTTCTGGATCTTTATGCTGCGGCAGATGCAGTCGGGCGGAAACAAGGCTCTCTCATTCGGAAAGAGCCGGGCGAAGCTCCTCTCCAACCAGCAGAAGCGGGTCACGTTCAAAGATGTCGCCGGTGTTGAGGAGGCCAAAGAGGAGCTCCAGGAGATCATTGAGTTTCTCAAGGAGCCGCAGAAGTTTCAGAAGCTTGGCGGTCGGATTCCCAAAGGCGTCCTGATGATGGGCCCTCCGGGAACCGGAAAGACGCTGCTCGCCCGCGCGATTGCCGGGGAGGCCAACGTCCCGTTCTTCTCGATCTCCGGATCCGACTTCGTCGAGATGTTTGTTGGCGTGGGCGCCAGCCGGGTACGTGATCTCTTTGAGCAGGGCAAGAAGAATGCGCCCTGCATCATCTTCATCGACGAGATTGACGCGGTCGGTCGTCACCGCGGAGCGGGTCTCGGCGGCGGACATGACGAACGCGAGCAGACCCTCAACCAGCTGCTGGTCGAGATGGATGGTTTCGAGTCGAACGATGGCGTGATCCTGGTCGCTTCGACCAACCGGCCCGATGTTCTCGATCCGGCGCTGCTTCGTCCGGGTCGTTTCGACCGGCGGGTGATCGTCAATCGCCCCGATGTGAAGGGGCGGGAGGGGATCCTCTCCGTTCACACGCGCAAGATTCCGCTCGATGGGGATGTCGATGTCTCGGTGATTGCCCGCGGAACCCCGGGATTTACCGGTGCTGACCTGGCCAACCTGGTCAACGAGGCGGCTCTCAACGCGGCCCGTTACAACAAGAAGGTCGTCACGATGTACGACTTCGAATGGGCGAAGGACAAGGTGCTCATGGGCTCCGAGCGCCGTTCGGCGGTCATGTCCGATGTTGAGAAGAAGACGACGGCCTATCATGAAGCTGGTCACACCATCGTCGGCCTGAAGGTTCCAAATGCCGATCCGGTCCATAAGGTGACGATCATTCCGCGTGGCATGGCGCTTGGTCTGACCCAGCAGTTACCGGAGGGTGATCGTTACACCCATACCCGCGACTATATCGAGGGCTCGATCGCCATCCTTATGGGCGGCCGTCTGGCGGAGGAGATCTTCCTCGGCTCGATCACGACCGGCGCTTCGAACGATATCGAGCGGGCGACCGAGATGGCCCGGCGGATGGTCTGTGAGTTCGGGATGTCCAATCTCGGACCGCTCACCTTCGGCAAGAAGGAAGAGCAGATCTTCCTCGGGCGGGAGATCGCCCAGCATCAGGACTACAGTGAAGACACGGCGATCGGTATCGACCGTGAAGTGAAGCGGATCGTCATGGAGCAGTACGAGCGGGCGCGTCAGATCATTCTCGAGCATCGGGATGGTCTCGATCGTCTGGCGAAGGAGCTGCTCGTGCGCGAGACGCTCGATGCGGTGCAGATTCGGCGGATCGTCGCCGGATTGCCGCTCGACGGCAATGACTCCCAGCCACCGGCCGATTCCGATCAGCCGGCCGATAAGGAGCCGTTGCTCAAGCCGATCCTGCCGCCGATAACCGGAAGCAATCCCGCCACGGCGTAAATTGCGTGCGGAGATCAGAAGCCGGTGGCGCTTGAATGAAGTGCCACCGGCTTCGGCATTTCCGTTATCGTTTCTTTCCATCATCATCAAATACGACTAACTTCGCCTTGAACCACACCTCACTGGTACTGAGACAGAATATTGGCTACTTCAGCGCGCTCTTTCTGCTGGGGTTGATGGTCGCCTCGCTCGGCCCGACTTTGGGTGAGCTGGCGGCACAGACCAACTCGCCCTTGAAAGGGATCAGCTTCCTCTTCATTGCCCGCTCGACTGGCTTCATGCTCGGCTCGATCTTTGTTGGCTCAATCTACGACCGGCTGCAGGGCCACCGGCTGCTGGTGATCGGTCTGCTGATTCTGAGTGGAATGATCGTCCTGACGCCGCTGATCACCACGCTCTGGCTGCTGACGATGATCTTTCTGTTGCAGGGGATGGCGGGGAGCATCGTCAATGTCGGAGGGAATACGCTGGTTCTCTGGTCGAATCGTGAGAAGGTTGGCCCGCGAATCAGCGGACTCCATTTCATCTGGGGAGTGGGGGCCTCCATCTCGCCGGTGCTCATGGCGCGGACGATGGTCGCGACGGGCGGCATCCATACGGGTTATGCCCTGCTCGCCGTGCTGACGCTGCCGATCTGCCTCTGGATCTCGCGTTTGCCCAGTCCGGCCCACCCACAGATCGAGCAGCGGCAGGCCGATGAAGAGGCCCCGCGCGCACTGGTGGTGCTGATCGGGTGTTTTATCCTGCTCTATTCGGGTGGAGAAGCGAGCATTGGCAACTGGATCTTCACTTATGCGACGACGACGCGGGTCATGGAGGCGCAGGAGGCGGCACTGCTCAACTCGACCTACTGGGGAACCCTGACCGTTGGGCGGCTGGCCTTTATTCCGATAGCCTCGCGGCTGCGCCCGCGTTTCATTCTGATGACGGCACTTGGCGGATCGCTGTTGAGTGCGCTGCTCCTGATCCTTGGCGGGGGGACGCGCCCGATCCTCTGGGTTGGAGTGGCGGGGATAGGACTCTCATTTGCCCCGATCTTTCCAACGATTCTGGCCTTTGCCGAGCGGCGGATGACCCTTTCCGGCAAGTTGACCGGGCGGTTCTTTGCCTGTTCGAGTGGTGGAGCGATGATCATGCCCTGGCTGATCGGTCAATTCTTCGAGGCGCGGGGACCGTGGGTCATGCTCTGGACGGTCTTGACGGGGCTCTTGATGGCCGTGGTGATCTTTTCGTTCATGATGAGCTTCCCGCTGCGGCGGGCGGGGACGGCACCGGATACCGCCGCGGGGAAGGCTGAATAATGGCACTGTTATCGCTCGAAAATGTCGGGAAAAGTTTTGGAATCAAGCCGCTCTTCTCCGGAGTGACCTTTGGGCTGGAGGAGGGGGAGAAGATCGGAGTCATTGGCGCGAATGGTTCCGGGAAGAGCACCTTGTTGCGGGTGATTGCCGGTGAAGAGGTTGCCGACACCGGCCGGGTGGTCATTTCAAATGGGAGAAGGGTGGCGATGCTGCCCCAGAATCCACCCTTCGATCCGGAGGCTTCCGTGCTGGCCGCCGTATTTCACGGCAGCAACGAGGCCCTGCAGAGCAAGCTCGACCTGATCACGCGTTATGAGGTTGCCTGTCAGGAGCTGGCTCAGCAGGGGGGGACGGATGAACGACTGCTTGGACGGGTCGCAGATCTCGCGCACGAGCTGGAGATCGCTGGGGCGTGGCAGCTCGAGGCGGCGGCAAAGGCGATGCTGACCGAGTTGGAGGTCCAGGATCCGACCGCGCGCATGGGCACGCTCTCGGGCGGGCAGCGGAAGCGGGTCGCCCTCGCCCACAGTCTGCTGATTGAACCCGATCTCTTGATTCTCGATGAGCCGACCAATCATCTCGATGCCGAGACGGTCGAGTGGCTCGAGCGGGCCCTTGCCGATTTTCGGGGCGCGTTGCTGCTGGTCACCCACGATCGCTACTTTCTCGATCGGGTGACGCGGCGAATGATCGAGATTGAGCGCGGGCGGGTGCAGAGCTTTGCCGGCAACTATGCCGACTATCTCGAGCAGAAGCAGCTGCAGGAGGAGCGGCAGGCGGTCGAGGCCCAGAAGTTGAAGCAGATGGCCCGACGCGAGCTGGAATGGCTGCGGCGCGGGCCGAAGGCGCGCACCTCGAAGTCGAAGGCGCGCATCGATCGGGCGGAGGGGGTGATTCAGCAGGCGCGGCAGGCCGCCTCCGATCTGGCGAGTCGCAAGTCGCTCGAGATCTCCTTCGAGTCGAGCCGCCTGGGGGGCAAAATCCTGACGATCGAGAATGTCACCCACGGTTATGGGGAGCGGACACTGCTGCGCGATTTCAGTTACCAGTTCAAGCGTGGTGATCGGATTGGGGTGATCGGCCCGAATGGGGCGGGGAAGACGACCTTCATGGAGATCCTTGCCGGGCAGTTGAAGCCGCGGGCGGGGACGATCGAGGTTGGGAAGACGGTCACCATCAGCTACTACCGGCAGGAGAATCGCGATTTCGACGAGTCACAGCGCCTGATCGACAACATCCGTGAGGTCGCCGAGCGGATCGAGCTGGCGGATGGCGAGGTGGTCACGGCGAGCCAGATGCTCGACCGGTTCCTCTTTCCCCCGGCCATGCAGTATCAGCCGATCGGGACGCTCTCGGGTGGCGAGCGTCGACGACTCTCGCTGCTCCGCCAGTTGATGGGCGCCCCCAACATCCTGCTGCTCGATGAGGTGACGAACGATCTCGATCTGCCGACACTCGTCGCGCTCGAAGAGTATCTCGAATCGTTTCCCGGCTGTCTGGTGATCGTCAGCCACGATCGTTATTTTCTCGACCGGACCGTTGAGACCATCTTTCGTTTCGAGGAAAATGCGACGATCAGGGAGTATCCGGGCAACTACAGCGCCTTTCGGGAGCAGCTGGAACGCGAGCGCCAGGAGGCTGCGGTCGCGAAGGCGGTCAAGGCGCCGGTGGCTCCCCCGATTGTCCCAATCGGAGCGGCCGGAGCGGACGCTGGCCGGAAGCGGCTCTCCTACAAGGAGAAGCGTGAACTGGCCGAGCTCGAAGAGCGGATCGCCACCCAGGAAGAGCGCAAGGCCGCGCTCGAGCGGCAGTTAGAGACCCAGGGGAGCGACCACCTGCTGGTCGCCCAGCTCTATGCCGAATCACAGCAGCTCGAGGCCGATCTGGAGCGTGATATGACCCGCTGGACAGAGCTGGCAGAGCGCGATTCGTAAGCTGGCCTGATCATTTCTCGTCCACGAAAAAGACGAACAGCACGAAAACGCGATCAAGACGGGCGGTCACCTGCCAGGGTGCTCCGCTCTTCATTGGTCGTCAGATTTGCTCTGCCGCCATATTTTTGCGGGTTGACCGGCAAGTCACGCCTCACAGATTGTGTTTCACCCCCCGATTCGTATATTAGGCTACATGAAGAGCGACAGGGATTAATCTGATCCCTGTTTCACCATACCTGGTAACCCTGACAGATCCGGAGCGACACGATGAAGATGAGACAAAGAGACTTCCGTCAAATACTGGCCTTGTTCCTGATGGCTCTTCTCTTGAGCAATCTGCAGGCCCAGGACCGGATTGCGAGCCGTGGGTTTGCGACGCGTTCCGAGGTGCTGGCCCGGCAGGGCATGGTCGCGACGAGCCAGCCGCTGGCCACCCAGGCGGCGCTCGACATTCTCCGCCAGGGCGGGAGTGCCGTGGACGCGGCGATTGCCGCCAATGCCGTGCTCGGAGTCGTCGAGCCGATGATGGATGGCGTCGGGGGAGATCTCTTTGCGATCATCTGGGATGCGAAGACAAAGCAGCTCCACGGGCTCAACGCGAGCGGACGGTCGCCCAACGCGCTGACCCCGGAGATCTTCCGGGCGCGGGGGCTCAAGTCGATTCCCGGCAACGGACCGCTCTCGATCTCGGTGCCCGGCTGTGTCGATGGCTGGGCCGAGATGCACCGCAAGTTCGGGAAGCTGCCGTGGGGGACGATCCTCAAGCCGGCGATCGAGTATGCGCGGAACGGTTTTCCGGTCTCTGAGCAGGTGGCGTTCGACTGGGAGTTCTATGGTCGGAGTTACCGGGACCAGTCGGCCAACTTTCGCGAGGTCTACACGATCGAGGGGCGGATTCCCGTCAAGGGCGACGTCTTTCGCAATCCACTCCTCGCCGCTTCCCTCGAAAAGATTGCCCGGGGTGGACGTGACGCCTTCTACAAGGGAGAGATCGCCAGAGTGATCGACGCCTACTGCAAGCGCGAGGGCTGCTTCCTGACCGAAGCCGATCTCGCCGCCCACACCTCAGACTGGGTCGAGCCGGTCTCGACCAACTACCGTGGCTACGATGTCTGGGAACTTCCCCCCAATGGTCAGGGCGTGACCGCCCTCCAGATGCTCAATATCCTCGAGGGATATGATCTGAAGAAGTTCGGGTTTGGCAGCAAGGAGCACATCCACTATTTTGTCGAGGCGAAGAAGCTCGCCTACGAGGACCGGGCGAAATTTTACGCCGATCCGGCCTTCAACCGGCTGCCGCTGAAGAGCCTTCTCTCGAAGGAGTATGCCGCGGCGCGCCGCAAACTGATCTCTGATACACGCGCCGGGGTGGGCTATGAGCCGGGTAACCCGGCGATCCAGCAGGGGGATACGGTCTATCTGACGGCCGCCGACCGGGATGGAAACATGGTCTCGCTGATCCAGAGTGTCGCGTCGTCGTTTGGCTCGGGGATGGTGCCGGACGGGCTCGGCTTCGTCCTCCACAATCGTGGCGCTTCGTACACGCTTGAGGAGGGCCATTACAACAGCTATGCGCCGCGCAAGCGCCCTTTTCACACGATCATTCCAGCCTTTATGACCAGGGATGGCCAGCCGATTCTCAGTTTCGGGGTCATGGGCGGAGCCTTCCAGCCGCTCGGCCACGTCCAGATCGTCACCAACATGATCGACTTCGGGATGAATATCCAGGAGGCGGGGGATGCCCCGCGCATCGACCATACGGGGTCGTCGATGCCGACCGGCAGCCGCGCCGCCGCCGATGGCGGGCAGATCCTGCTCGAATCGGGCCACTCCTACGAGACGATCCGTGAACTGATGAAGATGGGCCACAAGGTCGGTTACAGCCTCGGGCTCTATGGTGGCTACCAGGCGATCCGCTACGATCCGCAGCGTCAGGTCTATTATGGCGCTTCGGAATCGCGGAAGGATGGCCAGGCGGCGGGTTACTGAGAATGGCCAGAAGCGAAAAAGAGAAGATGCTCGCCGGCGAGCCCTACAATTCGCGCGATCCGGAGCTGATCGCCCGCTACCACCTCGCCCGCCGCTTCCTGCGCCAGTTTGCCGAGGCCGCTTCGACCGATCCGGCGGCGCGGCGGGAGGCGCTCGAGGGGCTCCTCGGTCGCGTTGGTCGCAATGTCTGGATTGAACCGCCGTTCTTCTGCGATTACGGCGAGAATATTCTGATCGGGGACGATGTCTTCATCAACTACAACTGTGTCCTGCTCGACGACAACCTGATCGAGATCGGCAGTGGGGTCCTGATTGGACCGGCCGCCCAGATCTACACCGCCTCGCACCCGCTGGTGGCCAGTGAGCGGATCCTGACCGGCGTGGATGGCCGACCGGAGGGCTATCTGACGACCACCAGGCCGGTGCGCATCGGCGATCGCGCCTGGATTGGCGGCGGGGCCATCATCCTGCCCGGGGTCGAGATCGGCGCCGGGACGACGATCGGCGCCGGCAGCGTCGTCACCAAATCGGTTCCCGCCAACTGCTTTGCGGCGGGAAATCCCTGCCGCGTCATTCGTCAACTCTGACTGTAGAAGGTCGCCAGATTCTCCGCATCGATGAAATAGTGCTGGACGTGCGCCGTGGGTGGAACAGCCTCACCCCCCAGGATTTTGAGGACGAGGGGAATGATCTGTTCGCCATATTTTTCCGGAAAGAAGCCCACCGATCCGATCAGGCAACTATCGGGTTTGAGCATCTCCACCCGGGCGGCCTGGGTGCCCGCATGGCCGGCAATGGCGGTGTTGTCGGGCGTGCGCCCCAACTGACGGCAGACACGAGCAATCCCGATCGCGCAGGGATCGGTGACGCTTGCAATGAGGATTCGCCGCGTTGGCGGCTGATTGGCGAGCAGCTCCCGGGCGATCCGTTCACCCTCCTCGAGGGTTCCCCGCGAAGGGTGAAAACTGACCTTCGCTTCGGGAAGATCACGGATCTGGTCACGGATGGCGTGCAATGCCCCGGTCAGCCGGGCCTGCGGGGTTGGCCCGGCCTGCGAGAGTTCAATCAGCAGAACCTCATCAACCTGGCTCTCCCAGCGGGTGTTGGCGTGGCGGGCGAGCGCTCCTCCCGCGAGCAGACCGGCGCGAAAGTTGTCGGCTCCAAAGAAGATGGCCCCCGGCTGTGGAATATCGATCGCCAGACACGGAATCTGCGCCTCCCCAAATTTGTGACCGATCACTGGCGCGATGCTCTCGTTGACCTGAAATTCGATCACGAAGTCGACCCCCTGCCGCACAAAGAGATCGGCATTCCGCAGCGCTACCGCATCGTCGTTCTCATTATCGACCACCATCAGTTGCACCCCATGCCGATCCGCCGCCTCTTCTAGCCCGCGCTGTACTTCGCGTGAAAATTCAAGCTGGCCCCACTGCATAGCGAAACCGACCCGATACATTTGACTTCGATTGATGCGGTGATACTTCTTCGTCCCAGGGCGACGGCGCACCCAGCCTTTATGCTCAAGCGTTTGGAGGAGCCGATAGGTATAACTGGGGGACAGGTTGGTGTGCGTGGCGATTTCAGAAAGACTCAGCTCATCTTCCTGCCGCCGAAATGTGTCAAGCACATCCAGCGCCTTCATCACGACATTGATGTAGGGTGAATGCTCACCATTTGTATCAGACATAACGTTTGAATTATTCCACCACGATCCACAAAAGTCATCTGCCCTGGCCAGATCTCCATTCGTTTGGCCGATCTGGCGCCACCGAAATCAAAAGTTGATTTTCTACCCTTCGCCTCATCATTTCAAGATGGGACGGAGTGGGTGAGATTTTACTCGATTAGGAAAAATATTTACCTAATTACAAATATTATTGACTCACAGACGGGTCTGTGTTCAGATTCGGCCTGCCCAGCTGCTCCGGGTGAGCCATCTGGCCCAAATAATCTGGCCAGTCAGGGAAGAGCAGGCTGCCCGACCTGACGTGGTGGTGGATGAGTGGGACGAGGCGCCGCCGATCAGTGGGCAAAAGCAACAAACAGCGCAACAGGCAAAATAACGGCAGTTGAGATGAATGACTCGGTCACTCGCTGGCTTGGGGCAGGGCACTGCTGCGGGACCGGGCTGGACTCCTCACTGGCGCACCGGAATGGCTGCGGTGCGGGGTTGAGGCGACAACCGTCAAATGACAAGGAGAGAATGCTGTGCGGATAAATAGAGCGATGGTGATCGGGTTTTCTTCGATTCTGTGGTGCAGTATGTTCCTGGGAGGGCGGGCACAGACCGTCACCGGGTCGATCACGGGCACAGTTCGGGATGGAAATGGCGGCATCATCGCCAACGCCGTGGTCAGGATAACCGAAGCCGCGACCAGGGTTGAGCGAGAGGTTTTGACGAATGACCGGGGAGACTTCGTCATCGCGGCGGTGATGAAGGGCGAGTATACGCTGACCGTGGCGGCGACCGGGTTCAAGAGCGCCGAGCGACGTGGTGTCGTGCTCAGTTCGGCGGAGTATCTGGCGGTCGGGGTGATCGTGCTCGAGGTTGGCAGTGTTGGGGAGACGGTGACGATCACGGCGCAGACTGAGCAGGTCCAGACGGCGAGCGCCGAGAGATCCGGGACGATCACGAGCGATCAGGTCGACAACCTGCTCCTTCTTGGACGCAATGTGAAGTCGCTCGCGGCGCTCCTGCCGGGGGTCGTCGAAACGAGCGATGAAGAGGGGCTGACCCGCAACTTCAATCTGAATGTGCAGGGGAACCGCAACAGCACCAACAGCGTCTCGGTCGATGGGATCACGCTCAACGCGCTCGGCAACAACAATAATGCCGTCGTCACCGTCAGCCAGGATGCGGTCGCCGAGGTCAAAGTCCAATTGTCGAACTATCAGGCTGAGTATGGGCGGATGTCAGGTGCGAACATCACCATCATCACCAAATCGGGGACGCGTGATTTTCACGGCGGCGGATCCTACTTCAAGCGGCACGAACAGTTCAACAGCAACAACTTCTTCAGCAATCGGTCGGGACTGAAACGGCCGCGCTATCGGTACAATGTCTGGAACTACAACATTGGCGGGCCGGTGGTCATTCCGGGGACAAATTTCAACCGGAATCGGGACAAGTTGTTCTTCTTCTTCAATCAGGAGTGGTGGCCGCTTGAGGTTCCACAGTCGATTCGGCAGATCACCGTCCCGACGGCGCTCGAGCGGGCGGGCGACTTTTCGCAGACGACGGATGTCAACGGGACAAAAGTCTACGTCCGCGATCCGCTGAAGACTGGGGCCTGCACCGCAGCCAGCCAGGCTGGCTGTTTCGACAATAACATCATTCCGGCCAATCGACTCGACCCCAATGGGCTGGCTTTACTGCGGTTGCTGCCCTTGCCGAACTTCACCAACCTCGCCGTTACCGGGAGACGCTATAACTATATCTCGGAGTCGACCAACAATACGCTCCAGCGGGTCGAGACGGTCAAGATCGATTTTCATCCCAACTCGAAGAACCACATCGCCTTTACACATTCCGGCAATCTCGACAAGCAGGGCGGGTATTACAACATTCCCGCCGGTGGCACCTCGAACTTCCCCCTGCTGCGCCAGACCTTCGTCACGGACGGGAAGGTCTGGTCGGGGCGCTATCAGCGAATCTTCAGCCCGACCCTCGTCAATGAGTTCACCGCCGGATTCTCCAATCGGGCCGAGCAGTCGTTCTATCCGGAAGATGAGTTCAACGCCCGGGTCAGCCGGGCTGGCGCGGGTTTTCGGCTCGGCCAGCTCAACCCGGCATCGAATCCACTCGGTGTAATTCCGAACGCCACTTTTGGCGGAGTGTCGCAGGCGGCAACGATCAATCTCGAGGGGCGCTTTCCCTTCTTTGGCAGCCACAAGATCCTGACGATTTCGGATAACCTGACCCTGACGCGTGGCACGCACACGATGAAGGCGGGTGTCTATATCGACCGGATCTGGCGCGATGCGAGCAATATCGTGACGTTCAATGGCAGCTTCGACTTTGGGGCAAACGCCAACAATCCATTCAACACGCAGCACGCCTTTTCGAATGCCGCGGCCGGATATTTCAACTCCTATAATGAGGCGACATCGCGCCCCTTCTTCCGCTTCCGGGTCAGCAATATCGAATGGTTCGCCCAGGACAACTGGAGAGTGACGCGGCGGCTGGTGCTCGATTACGGAATGCGTTTTGCGCTCATCACGCCGCTCAATGAGCGGGATGACCGGGTCTCGTCATTCATCCTGAGCAGTTACAATCAGGCGCAGGCGGCGCGGCTGATCACTCCGACGCGGGTCAACAACGTGCGGGTGGGGATCGATCCGGTGACCAATGTGACCTATCCGGCGACGCTGATTGGCGCCCTGACGCCGGGCAGCAACCCGGCCAATGGGATGGTCATCCCGGACAGCAACAACAAGCTCCCGCGCCTCTTCATTCCCAACCGTGGCGTCCATCTCGGGCCGCGCGTCGGGTTTGCCTACGATATTACCGGACGGGGTGAGATGTCGTTGCGGGGGGGATTTGGCATGTTCTACAACCGGCAGAGTGAGGGATCGGTCGGCAGCGGTTACACCGCCCAGCCGCCGCTGGTGCGTACCCCGATCGTGCAGTTTGGGACGATGCCCAACCTGCTGACGGCGACCGGTCTCACCTTTCCACAGGGAGTTTCCGGGCTGGACGGGATCGGCAAAGTGCCGACGGTCATGAATTTTTCACTCTCCCTGCAGCGGAACATCGGGTTCAAAACGATCGTTGACGTTGGTTACGTTGGATCGCTCGGGCGGCATCTCGTCTGGTTGCGTGACATCAACGCCATTCCGCTAGGGGCCAACTTCGATCCGGCCAATCGTGACACGACGCAGGCGGGAACGACCCCGCTGCCGGCCAACTTCCTGCGGCCGATCAAGGGATACGGGCCGATCAACATTCGCGAGTTTGCCGGGACCTCGAACTACCATTCATTGCAGGTCAAGGTCGATCGCCGGATGAGTAAGAGTCTGCAGTTTGGCGCGGCCTGGACCTGGTCGAAAGCGCTCAACTACAACAGCGACGATGGCACGAGTGTGACGACGCTTGCGCCGCTGCGGGTCTACAATTATGGGCTGGCGCCTTTTGACCGGACCCACGTGGTGAAGATCAATTATTTGTGGACGTTGCCGACCACCCGCTGGAAGAATCCGTTTTCTGAGTATGTGCTGCATGGCTGGCAGGTCTCGGGCATTACCAGCTTCGTCAGCGGTGTGCCGACCGCGGTCTCGTTCTCGCTGGTCTCCGGGATCGATATCACCGGCTCGGCCTCGATTACGGCGCGACCTGACGTGATCGCCAACCCGGTGCTTCCCAAGTCGGACCGGACCTTCAGCCGCAACTTCAATACGGGGGCATTCCGGGCGCCGGCGCAGGGGACGCTCGGCACGGCGGCGCCGACCCAGCTGCGCGGCCCGGGAATCAACAACCACGATATCGCCTTCTTCAAGAACTTCCGTTTCGTCGAGAAGCTCAATCTGCAATTTCGCGGGGAGTTGTACAACGCCTTCAATCATACGCAGTATTCAGCCTATGATACGGCGGCCCGCTTCGATGCGAACGGCGGGCAGATCAACACCCGCCTGGGTGAGTTTACCGCGGCCCGCCGGGCCCGGGTCATGCAGTTTGCGCTGAAGCTGCAATTCTGAGGACGGGACCAGCAGCCAAAGCCACATTTCAGAGAGAAGGCCATGCGAAGAGTGTCGATTCTGGGATTTGGGTTAATGATGGGTCTGCTGGTCCTGCGGCTGGGCGCGAAAGGACCGGATCAGGTCTATGATCTGGTCATCTACGGCGACTCCTCGGCCGCGGTGACGGCGGCCATCGCCGCCCGGCGTGAGGGGCGGTCGGTCATCCTGATCAATCCGACCGGCTTTCCGGGGGGCATGAGCGCGAGTGGTCTTGGGGCGACCGATTTCCTTGGCAAACGGGCGACCTTTGGGGGGCTCGCCTCCGAGTTCTATGACGCAATCGCGGCGGCGTACGGGGCGACCTATATCCGGAGCTTTGAGCCGAAGGTGGGAAGGCAGGTCTTTGAGCGAATGCTTGCCGCTGCCGGGGTGCAGGTGGTCTACCATGAACGGCTCGATCGCCGGCCGGGAAGAGGCGTAAAAAAGCGTGGTCGGCGCATCACCGCGCTGACCACCTTGGCGGGGCGCACCTACCGTGGACGGATGTTCATCGACGCGACCTATGTCGGCGATCTGCTCGCCGCGGCGGGAGTCACCTACACCGTCGGGAGGGAGGCGGCGCCACAGTATGGCGAGGATCTGGCCGGAGTCCGCCGGGGCGACACCAGGCCGCGAACCCATTATACCCAGAAGGACAAGGACCATTTTATCCGGAAGGTTGATCCCTATCTCGTCCCGGGCCGTCCGGAGAGCGGACTGCTGCCGCGAGTGCAGTCGATTCCCGGTCTGGCGAACGGGGAGGGCGACCGAAAGATTCAGGCCTACAATTATCGCGTCTGCCTGACCAGCGACCCGGCGCAGCGCATTCCGATCGCTAAACCGGTCGGCTACCGCGAGATCGATCACGAACTGCTGCTCCGCAACTTCGAGGCCGGAGACGACCGCCTGCCGGCGCTGGTCGAACCGCTGGCGGGTAGTGGTTCGAAGGTCGACTGGAACAACATGCATGCCATCGGCTCTGATCTGCCGGGAGCCAACTGGGACTACCCGGAGGCCAGTTACGAGCGGCGACGGGAGATCGAGCGGGAGCACGAGACCTACATTCGCGGCTTTCTCTGGACGCTCGCCAACAGCCCGCGCGTCCCGGAAGCAATTCGCCGCAAGGTCGCGCCTCTTGGTCTCTGCCGGGAGGACTTCGCGGACAATCAGGGCTGGCCGTGGATGATCTATGTGCGCGAGGCGCGGCGGATGGTCTCCGACTACGTGATGACGCAGCAGGATTGCGAGGGGCGTCGGGAGGTGACCGATCCGGTTGGACTCGGATCGTTTGGGATGGACTCCCACAATGTCCAGATCTTTGTCGATGAACGTGGCTATGCCCAGGGAGAGGGGACGATCTGGCGGGTGCCTCCCAAACCTTATGGCATCTCGTATCGCTCGATCATTCCGCGGCGGGGAGAGGTTGAGAACCTGCTCTCGCCGGTCTGCTTGTCGGCCTCCCACGTCGCCCACGGATCGATCCGCATGGAGCCGGTCTTTATGACGCTTGGCCAGAGCGCGGCCATTGCCGCCGGGGCGGCCCTCGACCGTCGAACGGGTCTGCACGATCTCCCCTACCCGTTGCTGCGCGAACGGTTGGTCGCCGCCAGGCAGGTTCTCGCTCCCTGATCCCAGGTTTGCCAGGGCAGTGGGGTGATCTCTCGATCCCAGCGCTATGCCGGAGTGATTAGAGGAAGGTCAATCGACACATTATGCCGTCATATCGTCTCCAGCGACGAGCGCCGGCCCGCCACCAGGGATGCTGAACCTGTGACCGCCAGCAGCGCATTTTTCACGAGTAGATGGTCAACCCGGAGAACAGGCAATCGCGCAATCTTGTCGACTCCATCCGAAGCCGAAAGGCTTCGAGGTACCGTGTGCATTGGTGAAAGCCGAAAGCGGCGCGGTGAGGCCAGGCAGCGGAATAGCCAGCAGGATTTTCTTTTCAGGACGCACCATCATCCGGATTTCAGCCGGAGGTGGTGCGTCTTTTCATGTTGATCCCGACCCGGTACAGAAGCCCTCCACACTGTTTGATCCGCCAGCTACCTGATCCCGACGCAGATCTTCCGACCAGTCCGAAACATTTTTGTGATTTTGTGGACCGAATGGACCACGATTTGCGCTTCAGCCAGTAGACCCCAATTGCACCTGACATCGGCTCCCGTCAGGGAGTAGCCCCCCTCCTGCTGACAGGCGAGGCGGAAGCCGACCACGAACCAGGAGGCGCGGCCGGCTGGTAAGACCTGGCAACCCCCTCAAATGGATCATGCCGGATGACAATTGCAGGATCTGATTCGGCAAAATCATCACGCAGAGTGGCTGGTTGGCGAGGCAACACGACCAGATTTCCGTCAGCCTGGATCGTGGAGGCCTGCCCCTAAAAGCGCTACGGCGATGATACACGCGACCTGTAGTTTTGAATCGTAGCTTAGTTTCTTTCACCTTGCGGAGGTCTCTGATGGCCAATACAAATCACTTTGACAAACTCTTTCATCAACACAGGAAAGAGGGAGTGTTAGTGGAGTTAGTTCCAACTCACTGGAATGAGTGGCGAAGTGACAAAACTCAAGAGATTCCAGACCTGAGTGGACTAGATTTTCCAAGCAGGAATATTCTAAAGATTGTCAATATTGACTTCAGTGGAGCCATCCTGACCAATACCATATTCACGGGTATGACGCTCGAGGGAATCAATTTCAAAGAGGCCGATCTGCGGGGGGCCAACTTTAGTGGGGTGACTTTTAAGAATGTCGATATGACGGGTGCCAGACTGAGCGGGGCGCGTATCGATCGTCACACGATAAACAAAAGTTTTAACTTTCTTGACATGTTCAAAAGAGTCGATCAAGTCAAAGGAATCAGGCGTGGAGTCAACGGCATCTACAGCAAAGATTCCGACTCTGCCGCTCTGATGGAACACAAACCGACTGGGGATTCGATGGTTGGTACCAATATCTCAACCATCATCGATAATCTTAAACAGGCCCGTAAATACCAGACCGTCTCCTTCAGCCTTGCCTTTCTATTTGCGGTGGTGAGATTAATTCCAAATAGTGACAAGGGTCAGAGTGCTCAGACAGATCCCTGTAGAAAGGTGGAGCAGCAAAATATCAAGGTACCTTTTCTGAGCCAGGAGATCCCGATTGATAACCTTGTTCCTTTCTCCATTCTGGTCAGCGTGGTCATGCTCTTCCTGACAGTTTTGATACTCCACAAGGTCTATGAATCTGTCCAGTTTATCAATCGACGTGAGGACGCGATGGCAATTGGACAGTTCCCCTGGCCACTCACCTCATATGCCCGTGAACGTCTCGATGTTGTACTCTCGTTTCTGATTCGTCTGGTCATGTGCTTTCATCCGCTTATTTATTGGAGCAAATTCTCGCGAGACTGGTCAGGGCCAACCAAGTGGTCAAACCTGACAGTGATTGTCGGTGGGATGCTGCTGACATCGATTGGGGCTGCTCTCTTCTACACCTCACAGAAGTTTCAACGGCCGGTTCTCTTCGATCCAACACAGGAGAAAAAGCAGTTGACAGAGATGCAGCAGGTCATTCAAGTCGCAAGGGAGCAGACACGATCGATCCAGCGCCTTGTCTCGATCATCGAGCGATCGTCGATGGTTACAAAGCAGGATATACCAGAAACGACAAGGTTTGAACTGGAGGGAGCAACGCCATTGGTGATGGTGGGAATTCCATCCGGACAGTTTCTGATGGGCTCGCCCGAGGATGAGTATGGTCGATATGCCAATGAGGGCCCGCAGCATCTGGTGAAAGTAGAAGGCTTTCAAATGTGTCAGCATCCCGTCACCCAGGCACAATGGAAGGTGGTGATGAGGAAGGACAACCTGGATGAGTGGTTAAATGATTTAGGTGACACTTTTCGTGGTGATCTGTTGCCGATGATTAGGGTCAGCTGGGACGATGTCCAGGAATTTATCCATAAACTGAATGAGGTATTAAAGTTAAAGGATGATCGCTTCAGCCTTCCGAGTGAGGCCCAGTGGGAGTATGCCGCGCGTGCCGGAACCACCAGCCCCTTCTTCTTTGGCGATCAGATTAACCCGGCAATAGTCAACTATGATGGCAGATATC
>JBEAVZ010000059.1:0-5266 GCA_041160645.1 Acidobacteriota bacterium | reverse complement strand
CTCGCTGTCGTCACGTACCCCTTCTCCATGGCCAGCTGATCGAAGAGGCTGATGAACCCGCGCGGGTCGTAACCCGACTTCCACGCGTACTGAACGCCGAGCTGGTCGGCTTCGTCCTCATATTCGCGACTCACACCGAGCAGCGCCAGATCGAGCACCAGCCCGAGTCCGAAGAATCCATACTGCAGGGCATAATAGGCGCCAATCCCGACCACGCCGCCGGTCATGACCATGGCCACGACCTGGGCGGCCTGATATATGATCCCGGCAATCGTCGCCCGCTTCATCAGTTTCGCACTATGGCGCGCCGTGACGTGCGCCAGCTCGTGAGCCATCACGCCGACCAGCTCCGATTCGGTCGCTGTCCGGGCAATCAGACCGGTGTTGAGATAGAGGTATCCACCAGGCAGGGCAAAGGCATTCACCTCCTCACTGTCGAGGATCGTCACCTTGAGCGGGATCTTCAGATCAGAGTGGACCGCAATATTGTCAGCAATCTCCCGGATGTACCGGTTGAGCGCCGGATCCTCCCACGGCGGGGGCATCAGGCCATAGGCGGTCATCTCGCGGATCGCGTCCTGGCCCATCTTGATATCCCTCTCCTGCCCCTCAGCAATCGTGCGGATCCCAATGTCTTCGACGTTCCCATAACGGCGTGACCGCGCCGTCCCGGCCTCCAGCGATGCCTCGATCCGCTGCTGCTCGACCGGCCACTGTTGCAGCAGCGCCAGCTTGGCGCGACGATTGTCGAAGGCGACCGGAACCCCCTGCTTGCGGGCAATCTCGGCCTGGCGGGCCCGATTCTCCAACCGCAGGATCTGGCAATGGAGCAGGTGGCGTTGCTTCGCCGTCGCCTCATCGTCCCGCGATCCGCGGCGGTTGAGCGCCTCCAGCTCCCGGCGCACCGACTTTATCTGCGTCTCGTACCCCTTCTGCTCCGCTTCCAACCGCTTCTTCTCCGCCTCTTCTTCCCGCCCCAGTTTCTGCCGGACTGCCTCGAACTCGGCATTCGAGTAGCTGACCCGCCGTGACCGATCCAGAATCTCCAGATAACTGCGGTTGAGCAGCTCCGCCAGCCCCGAAGAGCTCGCCGGCTGCCCCGGACTGCTGAATCCAGCCAACGCCACGATCAGGATCAATGAAATCGCCCGTTCCACTCTTCTTCTGGTCATCGCCCACCACCTTTCATCTGCTCTGCTGACCGCTCAGAGCAATTTGAAACGCAAGCCGAATGCCAGAGGCTACTCAAAAGGGAACGGCGGACAAAAGGGAACGGCGGCCAAAAAGGAGCGGCGCCCAAAAAGGAGCGGCGCCCAAAAAGGAACGGCGGATGAAGATCACTCTCCACCCGCCGCAGATCATCGCCGATTCAACGCCGCGCCGACCAATCCAGTTGATCGGTCTCCCAACTCAAGCCATCAAATGAACTCGTTGAAGAGATTCTCGAGGTACTCCTGCCGTCCGCTGCGGTTGGTCTTCACCTCGCCCATCTTCAGCGCCAGCGGCTCCAGCTCCTCGAAGCTCGACTTGCCCTGCTCGATCTTCTTCCCGAGATCACTGTCCCAGGACGCATAGCGCTGCCGCAGAAACTCGCCGATCCGCCCATCCTGACGAATGCGCGCCGCAATCTTCAGCCCGCGTGCAAAAGTATCCATACCGGCTATGTGCGCATAGAACAGATCGTCCGGCTCGAAGCTCTCCCGGCGCACCTTCGCGTCAAAGTTGAGTCCACCCGTCGCGAACCCACCCATCTTCAGCACGCAGAGCATGACGTGCGTCGTGATGTAGAGGTCGGTTGGGAACTGGTCGGTATCCCATCCGAGCTGCCAGTCACCCATGTTGGCATCGATCGAGCCGAGCGCGTTTGCCGCAATCGCCGTCTCCAGATCATGCTGCATCGTGTGCTGCGCAATCTGCGCATGGTTCGTCTCGATGTTCAATTTGAAATGGTCGAGCAGATCGTACTGACGCAGGAAGTTCAAACAGGTCGCCGCATCGCTGTCATACTGGTGCTTGGTCGGCTCCTTTGGCTTTGGTTCGATGTAGAAGGGGCCCTTGAACCCGATCTTCTTCTTGTAGTCGACCGCCATATGCATGAAGGCTCCCAGGTGGTCGAGCTCGCGCTTCATGTCCGTGTTGAGCAGCGTGAAGTATCCCTCGCGACCACCCCAGAAGACATAGCCCTCACCACCCAGCTCGTGAGTCACTTCGAGCGCCTTCTTCACCTGCGCCGCCGCATAGACGAAGGCATCGAGGTTTGGCGACGTCGCCGCGCCGTGCATGAATCGCGGATGCTGGAAAAGGCACGCCGTTCCCCAGAGCAGCTTCTTGCCCGAATTCTTCTGGGCCTTCGCCAGCACCTTGGTGATCCGGTCGAGGATCTTGTTGCTCTCCTTCAGCGTCCGCCCTTCCGGAGCGACATCACGGTCATGGAAACAGTAGTAGTCGATCTGCAGTTTCTCCAGCAGCTCAAAGAAGACCTCGATCCGTCTGATCGAAGTATCGACGGATTCCTGAAAATCGTCCCACGGACGAACTGCAGTCGGCATCCCGAATATCTCACCGCCGCGTCCGCGCATCGTATGCCAGAAACAGGAGGCAAACCGGAGATGATCGCGCATCGTCTTGCCCTCAACCAGTTCGTCTGGATTGTAGTGCTTGAACGATAGTGGGTTGCGCGAATCGGCGCCCTCGTACCTGATGGTTTTGATTTTGGGAAATGCTTCAGCCATATCGATCCTGTTGTCCTTTCGCTTTGCTCTTTAATTTGCTCTGGGTCTGGAAGTGATCAGGCAATCGATGAGAATGTCTCATATCGCCTTGCGAAAGTGCAATCCTGACTGGGAGAAAAGAGGTGGGAAGTGGTGGAGCAGATCTGATCGGGTGTCTTTGTTTGTTACCGTCCACGAAAAACACGAAAGGCCCGAAAAAGAAGCCTATTTCGGGCCTTTCGTGTTTTTCGTGGACCAAGCCTCCTCACAATTCCGGCGAGCGGACAATCTCGACCGAGCAGGGAGCACGCTGGACGATCGCTGCCGAGACACTTCCGAGCAGCATCCTCTCGAGGCGGCCGCGTCCCCGTGCACCCAGAAAGATCGTCTCCGCGTTCCAGTTGACTGCCTCCTCGATCAGCAGCTTTTTCGGGTCAGCCTCCTGGACCGCCACCGTCACCGTAAGCCCTTTCGCTTCCAGTCGCTGCCGGGCCTGCCCGACCATTTCGCCGATGCGCGCATTCTCGTGCGCGACCCACTCCGAGATCTGGAGCGCCATCGTCTCGTGCTGTTCGAGTCCAACGGGTGGGGCCGGGAGGTTCCAGAGCGCATTGACGATTCTGACTGCGCACCCCGCCGGCCAGTGGCGCTCGAGCACCGCTCCGACAGCCGCTTCTGACCCTGGCGATCCGTCAATGCCGACGATCAGCCGTGGCGGATCCCCGACCGCCCGCTCGCGCCCCCGGGCGATCCGCACCGGACAGTGGGCCTCTGTCGCGATCTTCTGTGCCACGTCGCCAAGCAACAGTCCCCCCATTCCGGTCAGGCCATGCGCGCCAACGACGAGCAGGTCCGCATTCCAGTTCTCAGCGTGGCCAAGCAGGATGGCGGTCGGCGACCCCGACGCGGCCGCATAGCTGATCTTCCACCGCGGAAAGAGCTTGCGCAGGCGCTCGTCCGCTTCCGCCGCCAGCCGCTTCGCCTTGTCGACTCCCGTCAGCGACTCGCGCGCAAAACCAGTCTCCACTCCGCCGAGGCTGGCTGGCAACGGGAACCAGGACTCGGCGACCGAGACGACCTCTGCCTCGACTTGCGCGGGCAATCCGGCCCAGCGCAGATCCTCAAGCATCGCCCGTCCACCCGGTGATCCATCATAGCCGATCAGTAATCTCATTCTCTCCACCATGGCTGCCTCCCACCAGTTCGCAAGATTGCTCAATCAAAGATTGAGTTCCATCTCAAGGTAAGGCAATTCCTGTTCCTTTGGTGAAGGGGCCGGGCAAGGGGAATTTCAGCCTCGCGTCGCCCATCGCTGGGTCGCTTTCCCCTCTGCCGGGTGATTTTCCCCGGCGAGACCAAAGACGACCGGTCTTTGATCCTCCCGCAGCCGAAACGTTCGTCCCAGGCGATCCCAGACCGCGAGGATTGAACCATAATTGCTGTCGGTTTCGATCCGGTCGATTGAATGGTGGATTCGGTGGACCGCCGGCGTGACGATCAGAACGCGCAACGCCCGGTCAAGTCGTTCCGGAAAACGAATGTGGCTGTGGTGGAGGAGGATTACGGGGAAGAGGACCATCTCGTAGATCACCAGCTCGCCGATCGTCAAGCCGAGCAGGGGCATGACCACCAGGCGGGCCAGCGTCGAGAGCATGATCTCGGCGGGATGGAAACGGACGGTTGTCGTCACATCCATGGCCTCATCCTGGTGGTGAAGCCGGTGAAATCGCCATAACAGCCCCAGCGCGTGATTAGCGCGATGCCAGAGGTACATCCAGGCGTCAAAGAGCAGCAATCCGACCAGCGTCCGCCAGGGGCTCTCCAGCCCGCGAATCAGCCCGAACTGGGTCTGCTCGATCCACAGGCTTACTCCGACCAGCAGCGGCGTCGCGACCAGCGACATAGTGAGCCCATTGACCAGCCCCAGGCCAAGATTCTTCGCCGCATGGCCGACGACCGAGTCTCGCCCCGCCAGACTCGCCGGAATGGCCCGCTCGAGGATCAGCAGCACCACCATGCCGACGATGCTGATCACTAATGGCATCGCTTCGGGCGGCATTCCTGCAGGTTTGAACATCGATTTGACCTCCTGTGAGGCCACTGTAGGCGAAGTGTTTGGTATCAGACAAATACTATTTTTCTGAAATCTGTCATAAGATGCAGCTTATGATATCGGATTACAACCTCTACCCATTGCATGTCTTCCGGATGGTCGCGCGCTATGGCACCGTGACCCGCGCCGCGGCCGAACTCTTTATCAGCCAGCCGGCCGTCTCGGCCCACCTGAAGGCGTTTGAAGCGCACCTTGGCGCCCCGCTCTTCGAGCGGACACCCCGGCGGATGGTGCTGACCGAGATTGGCCGCGGAGTCCTTGATCAGGTCAACCGCATCTTTGTCCTCTACGATGAACTGCCGGCTTCGGTCGCCCTCTGGCGGGGGAGGGTTGCCGGAGAGGTGCAGATTGCCGCCTCGAGCACGCCGGGAACCTACCTGCTGCCGGGTTTGCTGCGCCGTTTTCAGCGACGCCATCCGGAGGTGGTCCCGCTGCTGCGCAT
>JBEAVZ010000051.1:0-4703 GCA_041160645.1 Acidobacteriota bacterium | reverse complement strand
CACGAGGGTTCGCTGACAGGGCGTTACCTGCGCGGCGACGCACAGATCAAGGGACCGCGGGAGCATCGCCCCCCGGGAAAGAATCGCCTCACGCTGCGCGGCGCCCGTGAGCACAACCTGCAGAATGTCGACCTCGACATTCCCCTCAATTCGATGGTCTGCGTGACGGGAGTCTCCGGCTCCGGCAAATCGACCATTGTTCACAACTGCGTCTACGCTGGCCTGAAACAGCTGCGTGGGGACTGGCAGGGGGCGGTGGGCGCATTCACCAGCCTCGAGGGAGGGACCCATCTCGACGATGTGATTCTGGTCGATCAGTCGCCCATCGGCCGGACGCCGCGCTCGAATCCGGTCACCTACATCAAAGTCTACGACGCGATTCGGGAGGCCTTCGCCGGGACGCGGGAAGCCCAGTCGCGCGGATACGGCGCTGGCTACTTCTCGTTCAATGTCCCGGGGGGACGGTGCGACAAGTGCGAGGGCGACGGAACGGTCACCGTCGAGATGCAGTTCCTGGCCGATGTGGAGCTGGTCTGCGAGGAGTGCAAAGGAACCCGCTTCAAATCATCGGTTCTCGACATCCGGTATCGTGGCAAGAATATCCACGAAGTGCTGCAGCTGACGGTCCGCGAAGCGATCGGGTTCTTCAGCCATTCGCAGCGCATCTGCGGGAAGCTGAAGGTGCTCGATGATGTCGGGCTTGGCTACCTGCGGCTTGGGCAGTCGGCGACGACGCTCTCCGGAGGTGAAGCGCAAAGGGTCAAGCTGGCCTCATACCTCTCGAAGAAGAGCGGCGAGAAGTCCCTCTACATCTTCGATGAGCCAACGACCGGTCTCCATTTCGAGGATATCAACAAACTGCTCACCTCATTCCGCCGGCTGCTCGAGAATGGCGCCTCGCTGATCGTCATCGAGCACAATCTTGATGTGATCAAGACGGCCGACTGGATCATCGACCTTGGCCCGGAAGGCGGCGACCAGGGAGGGCAGATCATCGCCACCGGCACACCGGAGCAGCTGATGGAAGAGCCGGGCTCATACACCGGGAAGTTCCTGAAGAGGTATCTGTCCGGGAACCAGGGCCACGGCGGCTCCCCCTCCCTCCACTATTGATTCAAACGCAGTGATGGGTTCTAATTCGCTCCAAGGGCGGGTGAGGGGCCCGCGATCCCCACGACAGCGGGGGAGCAAATTTGCTGACTGATGGCTGGAGACAAGCATGAAAAAGACTCCTGGAAAGATCGGGATTGCCCTGATTCTCTTGGCCCTGGCGGGCGGAGTGTCGACCCTCGTCGAACCGGGCCGCGCGGCGCAGAACCAGCGGCTTGACATTCTCATCCGCGGTGGAAGAGTCATCGACGGGCTGGGTGGAGATCCTGTGGTCACTGACGTTGGCATCAGCGGTGACCGGATTGTCTTCATCGGTGACGCGGCACGGGATAAGCGTCAGGCCGGACGGGTGATCGAGGCGAAAGGGCTGGTTGTCGCCCCCGGTTTCATCGACCCCCATACGCATGCCGCCGAGGATCTCGGGACGTTGTCCGGGCATAGCAACCAGAACTTCCTCTTTCAGGGCGTGACGACCGTGGTGACCGGGAATGACGGGAGCAGCCCCCTGCCGATCGGCGCAACGCTAAAGCGATGGCAGGATCAGGGCATCGGAACGAATGCGGTTCTCTACATCGGTCACGGCAGTGTCAGACAACGCGTCATGGGCATGAGTGACGCCGCGCCGACGGCCGAGCAGCTTGATAAGATGAAGTCGCTGGTCCGGGAAGCCATGCGCGAAGGGGCCTTCGGAATGTCGACCGGGCTCTACTACGCTCCCGGCAGCTACGCGAAGACGGCGGAAGTGATCGAACTGGCCAAGGTGGTCGCCGCGCAGGGAGGAGTCTACGACACGCACATGCGCGATGAGAGCACCTACAATGTCGGGGTCCTCGACTCGATCCGCGAGACGATCGAGATTGGTCGTCTGGCGCGACTGCCCGTCCACATTTCGCACATCAAGATGCTCGGAGTCGACGTCTGGGGCAAGAGCGATGAAGCGATCCGGCTGATCGAGGAGGCGCGCCGTGAAGGGATCGCGGTGACGGCCAACCAGTATCCGTACACCGCCTCCGGAACGAGCCTGACGGCCGCGCTGGTCCCGCGGTGGGCCGAGGTCGGAGGAACGGCTGAGCTCTTCAAGCGCATCGATGATCCGGCGGTCAGACTTCGCTTGATCACCGAGATGGAGGTCAATCTGAAGCGGCGGGGTGGCGCCGAGTCCCTGCTCATCACGCGGGCACGCAATCAGGACCTGGTTGGCAAGCGGCTCAATGAGATTGCCCGGGCACGGAGCAAGTCGGCGGTCGAGACGGCGCTGGAGATCATCCGCGAGGGCGGCGCCGGCGTGGCGTCCTTCAACATGAGCGAGAAGGATATCGAGAACTTCATGAAGCAGCCCTGGGTCATGACGGGCAGCGACGGATCGAGCGGCCATCCGCGCAAATATGGCACCTATCCGCGCAAGATCAGCGATTATGTGCTGAAGCGCCGCGTGATCTCGCTGCCCCGGATGATCGAGGCGAGCAGCAACCAGGTCGCGACCGAGCTGCGGATTCCGGAGCGTGGCCGGATTGCCATTGGTTGGTTTGCCGACATCATCGCCTTTGACGAGAAGACGATTGCCGAGCAGGCCACCTATGAGCAACCAGAGGTTCTTTCGACCGGGATGCGCTATGTGCTGGTCAACGGCAAGCTGGCGATCCAGGATGGTCAGTTTACGGGAGTGCTGATGGGACGCGCCCTAAAAAAGTAGCGGGAGGAGATGAAGAGCATGAACAGAACCCTTCGAGCGATGGTCGCATTGACCGTTCTGGCAATTGGAGCTGGTCTCTGGCTTCTGCCGGCTGCTGACGGACAGCAATCAGCCTACACAACCTGGTCGATGTTTGGCGGGGGCCCGGAGAACATTCACTACTCTTCCCTCTCCCAGATCAATCGCGAGAACGTGAAGCAGCTCGAGGTCGCCTGGGAGTTTGAGACCGGCGATTCATCAAAGGGCTCGGAGATGCAGTGCAATCCGATCATTGTTGACGGGGTGATGTATGTGACCTCGTCGACGATGCGGCTCTTCGCCCTCAACGCGGCGACGGGAGAGCAGATCTGGAGCTACGATCCATTTCAGGATTCCGGTCCGCGCCCACGAATCCGCAACCGCGGGGTGACCTACTGGAGCAATGGCCAGGAAGCCCGGATCTTCTTCGGCTACCGCAACCTGCTCCACGCGGTCGATGCGAAGACGGGGCGGTTGATCGAGACATTTGGCAAGGGCGGGCGGGTCGATCTGCGCGAGGGGCTCGACCGCGATGCCTCGGGACTCTCGATCTCGCTGACGACTCCGGGAGTGGTCTACCGTGACCTGCTGATTGTCGGGAGCCTGGTCAACGAAGGGCTGCCCGGGGCCCCGGGACACATTCGCGCCTACGATGTACGGACGGGTCAGCGACGCTGGATCTTCCACACTATTCCAATGCCTGGCGAGTATGGCTATGAGACGTGGCCGAAGGAGGCGTGGAAGTACAGTGGCGGGGCCAACAACTGGGCGGGCATGGTCGTAGACCAGAAGCGTGGACTGCTCTTTGCGCCAACCGGCTCGGCCTCATTCGACTTCTACGGCGCGAATCGGCACGGCGACAATCTCTTCGCCAATACCCTGCTCTGCCTCGACGCCGCCACGGGAGAACGCAAGTGGCACTTCCAGGCGATTCGCCACGATGTCTGGGATCGTGACTTTCCGACCGCGCCATTGCTGGTGACGGTGCGACGCGACGGACGGCCGGTCGACGCAGTGGCCCAGGCGACTAAATCGGGACATATCTATCTCTTTGATCGGGTGACGGGCAAGCCACTCTTCCCGATCGAGGAGCGCGAAGTGCCCCCATCGACGATCGAGGGGGAGTTGCTGGCTACAAAGCAGCCCCTCCCCGTGCTGCCCCCGCCATTTGCCCGCCAGATCCTGACCGAGGATATGCTGACGCGCCGCACGCCGGAGGCGCACCGCTTCGCGCTCGAGAAGTTCCGCCAGGTCAAAAGCAACGGCCAGTTCACGCCGCCAAGCCACGAGGGGACTATCATCTTTCCCGGGTTCGATGGCGCTGCGGAGTGGGGCGGTTCAGCCTTCGACCCGAACACGGGAATGCTCTACATCAACTCGAACGAGATGGCCTGGATTTTGCGAATCGTGGCCCGACCGCAGCAGAAGAAGCAGCTGAATGGCCGTGAGCTCTACCTGCGCGAGTGTGCCGATTGCCACCGTGCCGATCTGCGCGGGACGCCGCCGGAGTTCCCCGCCCTGACGAAGATGGACCAGAAGTTCGAGGCGCCCGATCTCTACAAGGTGATTCGCCAGGGGATGGGGCGGATGCCGGCCTTCATCCGGCTCGAGACCGAGTCGATCGACGCGATTGTCCAGTATCTGCTGACGGGCAAGGACAATGTGGTCGTCGAGACCCGACCTGACGACTCTCCAAACTATCTGAAGTACACGATGGACGGGTACAACAAGTTTCTCGATCACGAGGGCTACCCGGCGATCGCTCCGCCGTGGGGGACGCTCAACGCGATCGATCTGCACCACGGAAAGATCGCCTGGCAGATCCCTTTTGGCGAGTATCCGGAGCTGGCAGCAAAGGGAGTAAGCAACACCGGCTCAGAAA
>JBEAVZ010000039.1:0-12135 GCA_041160645.1 Acidobacteriota bacterium | reverse complement strand
ATTTGTCCCACCTGTCCCATTTGTCCCAACCCCCTCTTTGCAAAAGCCCTGACGGGGCGAGGTTGGACCAACACCAGACTTGACATCGGCAAAGTGTAGAACTATCATCCGCAATTGCCTCGAGATGGATAGAGACGAGTTCTACATGAGGTGTGCGCTGGCCCAGGCACGACAGGCTGAGCTGGAAGGCGAAGTTCCTGTCGGCGCCGTCATCGTTCACGCCGATCGAATCATCGGCACGGGTTACAATCGTCCGATCACGCTTACTGATCCGACGGCCCACGCCGAGATCGAAGCGATTCGGGCCGCCTCACGTTACGCGGGTAATTACCGCTTGACCGGGGCGACGCTCTATGTAACTGTAGAACCTTGCGCAATGTGTGCCGGATCCCTGATCAATGCCCGCATTGCCCGCCTCGTCTATGGCACCGCCGACGCGCGGGCCGGAGGCATCGAGTCGGTCTTCAGAATTGCCGACTGTCGATCTTTGAACCATCGTGTTGAGGTAACCTCAGGGGTACTGGCAATCGAATGCCGGACTCTCATGCAGCAGTTCTTTCAGGCCCGCCGCGGAGCGCCACGCGCGAAGACCGGCGGCGCTGAAACTGATCGCGCTTGAGTCCGGGTTGCACTGCGACCAGTCACCACTGCGGCCCCGGCCAGACGGTCGGGAGCCTCAATGCTGCCCAGAACGGAGAGGTGCGAGAGTGGCTGAATCGGGCGGTCTCGAAAACCGTTGTACCCGAAAGGGTACCGTGGGTTCGAATCCCACCCTCTCCGCCATTTCCAACATCGACATAAGTTGGAAATGGCTCTAACAAGAGTTTCAAGTACTGCAGTCCAGGTATTGTGAATAATTATCAGCAATAGCTCCAGTTAATCACAGTTACTCACAGTTACTCACTGTTACTCATCAAAAGGCTGCAACGGGCAGAACGGGCATTATTCAGGCTATTCTGGATTGGCTATTCTGGATTGGCTATTCTAGACGGGCTGTTCTAGTCAGGCTGTTCTGGAAAAAACGGCGACGGGCTGGCGGCAGTCAGAAGGCCATCAGAATTTTCTCGCCGAAGCGCGAGATTGCCTCGACGATGCAGAATCAACAGAACCAGATTATTGGCAGAAAGAGACCTGAAGAGAGATCTGAAGACAGCCAAGTCAGAAGGCCGCTAAAGATGCTCTTCGTCTTCCCTTCTTTCGCCACGCGATGTTTCGCGATGGAGAGGTCGCCTAATTGGTATGGCACCGCGTTGGAAGCGCGGCGGGCCGAAAGGCCTGTGCGGGTTCGAGTCCCGCTCTCTCCGCCAGTTTAACCCAGCGAATCGATTCCTTTCGCTGGCACGCCTCAGGCTCCGGCCTCCGTGCAATCTTGAACACATGAACCCCGCCAGGACCGGAAGGTAGCAACGGTAGTGCTGTTCAGATGTGCCGCGGCAGTCACCGGAGCCTGACCTTTTCCTGACATCACCCGCCAATCGGCAAGCTCAGATCGGTCAGGACTCCGTGACCCATTACTAATTACACAATGTTATAAATATGCTTTGACTACTCGGTCTTGGCCTCTTTCGCCCGGGCCCAGCGCGCCTTGGCGGCCTCGCGCAACTTCTTCCGGGTCGCCGCCGAGAAGACCCGCTTCTTCTTGTCCGCATCCGCTTCACTCTTGGCGACCTTGGCAACCTTAGCAACCTTGGAAACCTTTGCCCCCTTCACAACCTTCGCGGCTTTGGCTTTGGCCTTGGCGGCACGCTTCGGAGCCGCCGGAGCCGCCTGGCCAACCAGGGCCATCAACTCCGCCTTCTTATCGGTCAATTCTTTGATTTGGGCATCGATCCCAGCCAGAGCAAGCTCGACCAGTTCCAGTTTGCTGGTATCGCCACTTGATTTTGCCATTTTATCTCTCCTTGGATTTGTTATCGGGTAAGGTAGTTAATGAACTGTGAAGCCTTACCAACCTGATCACGGAAGCCTTGTGGTGGACAGTTAACGCGTACTTGCACGCAAGGCAGCTTATCTTAACCGGCGTTAATCAACAGTCATCATCAGTGATTAAGATGATTAAGGTGATTAAATTGAGCACGCTGTGATGCCGGGTAACATCCGTAAACTGATTTTAAAAACTAAACCTGCTTTGATGACCGTTCGAATATCCTGAAGTGCTCAGTGATCAAATCGACTGTCAGAACTGCTTTGCGGATGTAGTTACGCATCACCACTTGAAAACTTGTTTTATTCTACTCTCATCCTATCGTAAATGTCATGCTCAAAAATGCATCTCGTTCATGTTATTCACGCGGGAGCTTAAGGCAGGCGCCGCGAGACAACGGTGAGTAGCAACGAAGCAGCGGCGCAGTTTGTACCAGCGGCCGGGGGCCGGATGTTTCCTGAGTTATCACGATAGCTTGATGAGGCCGCAACCGGATGGCTCAAAATTAATTACGAAGCGGCGGAAAGGTGGCGCAGCTCCAATCACCACTTGTTCCTGGATCGAAGCCGATATAATGTCGAAGCAGCCGATCTTCTCTCCGCGCCTGGCTGGCCGTGACCTTAGCCGTGGAGAGCGCGGAACAGGCAGCCGGACGCAGCGGCGGACCTTGACGATCAGATGAACAGGAGCCTTGGGAACCGGGGTCCGAGAGGCGGGAAACGGTGGCAAGTCGTCTTCCACGCAGGAGTAACCGAAGTGAGTTATCAAGTAATCGCCAGAAAGTACCGACCACAGACATTTGCCGATCTGACGGGGCAGGAGCACATTACGCGAACCCTCAGCCAGGCGCTCGATGGGAACCGACTCCACCATGCCTATCTCTTCTCCGGAGTCCGTGGAACGGGAAAGACGACGACGGCGCGAATCCTTGCCAAAGGACTCAACTGCCACCGCGGGATAACCAGCCAGCCCTGCCTGACCTGCCCGTCATGCCTCGAGATCGCGGCCGGCAACTCGATGGATGTACTGGAGATCGATGCGGCCTCGAATACCGGGGTCGACAATGTGCGTGATGTGATCATCAATAACATCGCCCTCGCCCCGGCGCGTGACCATTTCAAGGTCTTCGTGATCGACGAGGTGCATATGCTCTCGACCAGCGCCTTCAATGCCCTGCTCAAGACGCTCGAGGAGCCACCGGCGCACGTTATCTTCATTCTCGCGACAACTGAGCTGCACAAGGTGCCGGACACGATCCTCTCGCGCTGCCAGCAGTTCGAGTTCCGGCAGATCCCAACCGAGAAGATCTTCAACCGGCTCCGGGAGATCGCCACGGCGGAGAGTGTGACGATCAGCGACAGCGCGCTGCGCGAGATTGCGCGGGCCGGCGCGGGGAGTCTGCGCGACGCGCAGTCGGCCTTCGACCAGGTGATCGCCTTCAGCGGCCACCAGATCAGCGAAGATGACGTGACCAGCTCGCTCGGGCTCGTCAGCGCGGCGACGCTCGCGCGGTTTGCCGAAGCGATAGCCAACCAGCAGAGCGGAGCGCTGCTGGAGCTGGTCGAAGAGATCTTTTCGCGTGGTTATGATGCGCGGCACTTCACGCGTGAACTGATGGCCTGCTTTCGCCATCTCCTCTTCATTCGTTCCGGGATCGAGCAGGGAGAGATGCTTGGGATCACCGATGTCGAGATCACCCGGCTGCAGGAGCTGGCGCCACTCTTCAGCGAGGCCGACCTGGTCCGCTGCTTCCATCACCTGGCCGCGCTGGAGAAGGAGATCAAAGACTCACCGCAGCCACGCTACCAGCTCGAATTGGGGCTGGTAGGATTGGCCCAGTTGCGGCGGCTGATCCAGCTCGACGACCTGATCACCCGGCTCGAGGCTCTCGAGAAACGTCTCGACGGCCCCGGGCGGGACAACGGTAATGATGGTTCCGGCGGCGGCGGCGCCCGCGCGCCCCGCGCCGCGGCCACACCAAACATGACGGTCCCGACGGGCGGAACCGGCGGGACCGGACCATCCGCTCCGCCCAGGCTCTCGCTGGAGCGGGCCACCACCACCCCAGCAGCGCTGAGCCCGCCACCGGCGATCAACAGACCGGCCGCGCCCGAACCCAATGCACCGGCGGGGCGCGGAGACATGGCTCCGCCGCCTCTGGTCACGACCAGTCAGAGCGCGCGGCCGGAGCCTGAACCATTCTTCGATTCGGAACCCTTCGACCTCGATGAGGGCGAAGGTCCGGACCAGGGCTTCGAGCGGACGCGCCCCTCCCCGGCCCCGCCAGCACACCGGGTGCGGGGAGCGGCCACAGCTCAGGCTGGCCCGTCAACGGGAGGAGAGATTCAGGCGATCATCGGCGAACTACAGCGGCTCAACCGCGGCCTGATCGAGACCGCCCTTGATGGAGCGCGCCTCCAGTACGAGGACGGCCTGCTCATCGCGACCTTTGGAGCCGATGACACCTTTGCCAAGAGGATTCGCGAGAGTGGAGAGCTCTTCCGCTCAATCGGTGAGAAGGTGCTGGGCCGCCCGCTGCGGGTCGAGGTGCGCATCAGTGGCGAAGTGAAGAAGGTCGTCAATGCGCGCGAAGAGGAGCGTGAACAGCTGCGCCAACGCGCAATGCAAAACCCGGTCGTCAAACAGGCGCTTGAACAGACCCGGGGCGAGATCCTCTGGGTGCGCGAACGCGGCAAGTAACGCGCGGCGCGGCGAGCAGCTTGTGTTGGCCCAGGGCCCGTGTTGACACTGGTATGGAGTGGCTAATAGACTCACGTCAGCCTGTTAAATCGGGATTGAACCCGGTCAGTCTCAGGCAGGCACGAAAGGGAGGCAGAAAGATGAAGTTGCCAGGTGGAATGAATATTCAGCAGATGATGCAGCAGGCCCAGAAGATGCAGGAGCAGATGAACAAGGATATGACGGCCCTGCGCGTCGACGCTTCGGCTGGCGGAGGCATGGTGCGGGTCGAGATGAATGGACACAAGGAGATCCTCTCGCTGCGGATCGAACCCGAGGCGACAGGTGATGTCGAGATGCTCCAGGACCTGATCCTCGCCGCGATCAACGAATGCAATCGCAAGGTCGATGAATCAATGCAGAGCCGGCTGGGGAATGCCCTCGGCGGCCTCAACATTCCTGGTCTCGGCTAAAAGGGAGCGCCAATGCTCGATTACGCTGAACCGGTGACCCGGTTGATCGATGAACTGAAACGGCTCCCGGGCATCGGCCATAAATCGGCCCAGCGCGTCGCGTTCCATCTCCTCAAGGCGAGCCTCGAGGAGACCGACCGGCTGGTGGTCGCCATTCGCGATGTGAAGGATCGAATCATCTTCTGTTCGATCTGCAACAATCTGACCGATACCGATCCCTGCCGCTACTGCAGCAGCCCGACCCGCGACCGGTCGATCATCTGTGTCGTCGAGGAGCCCTACAACCTCGTCGCCATCGAAAAGACGCGTGAGTATCGCGGCCTCTACCACGTCCTCCACGGAGCGCTCTCTCCAATCCGGGGCATGGGGCCCGATGAACTGCGCATCCGCAATCTGATCGAACGGCTCCGCCCGGATGAGCAGGGCGAGAGCGTCGTCGAAGAGATCATCCTCGCCACCAATCCGAACACCGAGGGCGAAGCGACCGCCAACTATCTCGCCCGACTCCTCAAACCGCTCGGGGTGCGGGTTACCCGCATCGCCATGGGGCTGCCAGTGGGCAGCGACCTCGAATACGCCGACGAGGTGACCATGTACAAGGCCCTCTCTAACCGCCACGAGGTCTGACCTTGCCCGAAGAGCTCCCCGAAAATCTGGCTGACCATCTGGCCAGCTTCATCGCCCTGCGTGAAGCCAATGACCGCCTCCGCCAGCGCGGGATCGACCTGCTGTGGGATTCCCTGCACCTGCTCAGCTCGCGCTACAACCAGTCGGTTGAAGCCGACCCGCGCGCACACCGGTTGCAGCTGGCCCGCCAGGAATGGCAGTTCCCGGTCGATCAGTCGACCATGGTCGGTGAGCGCTTCGGACTTCGCTACAACTTCAAAACCCTCGTCTTCGAACTTGGCTGGCCCCGCCGGCCCGAACATGGCCACATCCCGGGCAGCGGACTGGCGCGGGGCCGCATTGGCTTCAGCCAGAACGTCATGCTCGAACCACGCCCCCTCGCCGAGCTGATCCTCCGCCGCGTCGAGTCGACCGAATCCCTCTGCTGGTACTTCATCGATCGCGAACGGAGACGTGGCGCTGAACTGAGCGAGGCCGGGATGCGCCCCTACCTTGAACAGCTCTTCGATCCGTCGTGAGGCGAAGACCGATCTTCAACTGCCAATAACAACCACGCCAATAGCAAAGGGCAGGCGGGAAATGCCCGACCTGCCCGATCACCAAGCCCTGATCCATCAAGAGAGATTAGACCGGCGCGAGGGCGCCCAGAATGTGGTATCCGTCATCGACGTAGATCACCTCGCCGGTAATTCCACGACTCATCGAACTGAGCAGAAAGACGGACGTGTCGCCAACCTCGGCCTGCTCGGTCGCTTTGCGGAGGGGCGCGATCTGGCGGTGGGCATCGACCATCTTCGTGATCCCCGAGACGCCGCGCGCAGCGAGGGTCCGAATCGGCCCGGCCGAGACGGCGTTGACACGGATTCCACGCGGACCGAGATCGTTGGCCAGGTACCGCACCGACGACTCGAGCGCCGCCTTGGCAACGCCCATGACGTTGTAATGGGGGACGACCCGCTCTGCGCCAAGGTAGGTCAGGGTGACGATCGATCCGCCATTGGGCATCAAGGGCAACGCCGCCCGGCTGAGGGCGACTAGCGAATAGGCGCTGATGTCGAGAGCCGTCGCAAAGCCCTGCCGCGTCGTCGCGACAAACTCACCCGCCAACTCTTCACGTGGCGCGAAGGCGACCGAGTGGACCAGAAAATCGATCGTCCCAAACTCTGCCTCGACGCTCTTCATGAACGATTCGATCTCATCGTCGCTGCTGACATCGCAGGGAAAGAGGCAGGTGCCATCGAGGCCCGCCACCAGCGAGGCGACGTTCTCCCTGAGGCGGTCGTTCTGGTAGTTGAAGGCCAGGCGTGCCCCCTCGCGCATCGCCGCCTCGGCAATCGCCCAGGCAATGCTGTGCTTGTTCGCGACACCAATGATCAATCCCTTTTTTCCTTCCAGCAGCATCTCTCTTTTGTCCTTCCTCGTTAAGTTGGTTCGTCTGATTATGCCATCTCTGCTATCTTCGACCCGCTGAAGATACCATGAAATCCGGTGTGTGTCGTCAATGACCAACTCATCAGCGACCAAGCCGAGACCGGCAATGCCAGCAGGGCGATCCCATTCTATAGAGTCGGGCTCTGAGGTGCGCGGGCCTCCGGCCCGCCTGGCCCCGGTTCAAAAGTTGACGATTGAAATGTGATCACCCGCGGAAAGACCGAAAGAACAAGGCCAACCTCACTTGAAAAGTAGAAGAGAGTAGACAGGACCGACACGTCTTATCTATTCTATTTGGCCTATTTGGCCTACTCGGGCTATTAGTCCTATTAGTCCTATTAGTCAGGCCACCTGAATCTTAAGCCGAGGGAGAGCGAAATGAGTCAAAGCATAAATGAATGGAGCGGAAGAGAGGTTCTGATCACCGGGGCCACGTCGGGAATCGGGCTCGCCTTTGCCCAACGGCTCGCCGCCGTCGGAGCGGAGCTGATCCTGACTGCCCGCTCGCTCGACAGGCTCACCGCGACCGCCGACCAGCTCCGCGCAGAGTTTGATCCACCGCGGCCGATTCACCTCTTCGCGGCCGATCTGGCCACGCCTTCCGGCCCCGCCCAACTCGTCGGAGCTCTCCGCGAGGCGGGCTGCCGCGTTGACCTGCTGATCAATAACGCCGGGTTTGGCATGGCCGGCGAATTCGCCACCCAGCAACCCGACCGGCAGCTGGAGATGATCCAGCTCAATGTCGTCTCCCTCGTCGCACTGACCCGCCTGCTGCTGCCGGCGATGATCGAACGCCGCACCGGAGCCATCATCCAGGTCGCCTCGATGGCCGCCTTCCAGGGCGTCCCCTGGCTCGCGCTCTATGCCGGGACCAAGGCCATGGTCATGAACTTTACCGAAGGCCTGGCCCACGAGTGCCGACCGCACGGCGTGCGCGTCATGGCCCTCTGCCCCGGCCCGACCACCTCCGCCTTCCACACCACGGCCGGCGCCGCTCCCCGGGGATCAGGGCGCGAGATGATGAGCGCGGAGGAGGTCGTCGACTACGCCCTCACTCAACTGGCCCAGGGCCGCACTCTCGCCATCCCCGGCACGGCCAACCGACTCACCCTTCTCTTTGAAAGATTCGCCCCCCGCTCGCTCGTCACGCGCGCCGCGGCGCGGCTCTACCAGCCGGAGTGAGGCGTGGCGGAGAAGAGGTTTTGCCCCCCCTTCAGGTGGCGAAGATTGAGACGGATCGACTTTGGCCAACAGGTGGTCCGGGATTGTTATTTTTTCCGGTAATTTTTAATGGGGATTTTCAGGGGCCGGCCGCGCCGTCGGGGCTGGCGGGCGGCTCCGCGGCGCCCTCTGCCCCCGCCGTCGCGGCCCCTTGCTGACCCTGAGGGGCATTTTCGTCACGGCTGAAGGGTAAGAGCGCCGAGGGTAAAGTCCTCGAAAGGCGGAAGCCGACGCCGCCGTAGCGGTCGCCCGGCCCGTCCCAGTCGCGAATCGCCGAGCGGCAGTCGATCGCGCCGTCGCGCCAACCGCCGCCGCGGATGACACGCCCCGCGGCCAAGTCATGCGTTCGCCAGGCCCGTCCATCTTTCGGAGCCCCCTCGTAGTTTTCATGCCAGTGGTCCTGGCACCACTCCCACACGTTTCCGTGCATATCGTAAAGACCAAAGGGGTTTGGCTTTTTCTGACCAACCTGCCAGGGATGGCCCTCGGAGTTTTTACTAAACCAGGCATATTCACCCAGCTCCGCTTCTCCCCCCTTAAAGCTGTAGTCGGTGGTGGTTCCTCCCCGCGCCGCATATTCCCATTCCGCCTCGGTGGGCAAGCGATATCCGTATTCCTCAGTCAGGCCCAGCAGATCATTCAGCTTCCGGCAAAAATCGATCGCCTCGTTCCACGAGACCTGAATCACCGGATACCGTGGATTGATAAACTTATCATTTATTAGCTGGTCCGGTAAGCGCCCCATCACCGCCTCCCAGAGCCGCTGCGTCACCTGGTGCTCGGACATCCAGAATTGACGCACCTTAACCTCTAGGATCGGTTGTTCGACGTCACGCATCGTTGATCCCCTTTCAAAAGCACCTGCCGGGATAAGGCACATGGGAATCTCAACCCCGCCCGGCAATCGATCGCTGAATCGATCTCCCAGGTTCGAGTACCGCGGAATGGCCGTCTCAATAAAACTGGCCAGTCTTTTGGTTATTCTCAGCTGTTCTTTGACCGTCTCGGCCAGACTTGCCAGATCGCTCTTGGGAGCTTTTTCGGACTCGGCGTCAAAGACAATTGGCCGAACAAATCTCCGGGCCTCTTTGTAAACAAGCTGCGAGAAGACCAGCAGTATCCCACTCCAACATAGAAAGAACAGAGGCTTGATGGATATGGTGGCAGTCATCAAGATGTTTGGAGCAATTATCCAGACTGTTTTGAATTTCCACCAATAACGCTGGTAGTAGAAGATCCCTCCAACCAGAAACAGCATGGTATGGTATGCAGTAACTGCTCGATTCAGCTCATTTGAAAACCAGGGCCACCACTCATTGAATGTTAAATGGAATGTTCTGACAAAACGTATAATGTCCTCGGGGAATCGTGGTTTCCGACCGGGATAGTTTGAAATCCCCCAAGGAAAGAGCGCGATCTTCATCGCATCTTCCCTTGTTCGGAGGTACTTTGCGCCATCAGCTGCATCCCTGACGTGATTAAGAACCAGAAACTGGTAGACCACCGCAATGATCTGCGTGATGATCGCCAATGTTCCGACTGGAAGTTTCAGATCCAGCACTGGCATCTTGATATCCTGCGTATCAGGGAACATCAGAATTACCGTCACAATGGTAACCATCAAAATCGATGCTGTATGCAATTGCCGGGCATGCTTCAAATTCTCCAGGACAGCCTCGCTGCTATGCCCCTTCATCGAGTCGCCCGCCGGGATCAGCGTCATCAATGCGGCGGATTCGATCTCTTCTTCGTCGCTGGCTTTGTTTTTACGCCTGACATAGATACCGTTGATACCAACCGTCACATTCTCAGTAGATTTGATACTGTCAAAGATCGTCTCCTCATCAAGGATGGCTCCACTCAGCCGGGTCTCTGACAAATCGGCACCGGTCAGATCTGCACGGTTAAATTTGGCCTTCCGGAGATCAGCGCCATTAAAGGAGGCGCTATTTAACAACGATCCGGTAAAGTCAGCGCCGACCATCGTCTTATTGCCTGTAAACTTGTATTCGCGCAGATTCATCCCGCTGAGATTGAACTCACTCAACGACTTCAATCCCTGGACATGTTGCTTACCTTCTTCATCCAGACAGATCTTCCGCGGCTGAGATTTGCGCCACGAGTTCCAGGCAGAAGCTCCTCCAATAACACGTACTCCTGATGACAGTGAAACCGGGTTCTGAGCTGCTCGCGTCCACTCATCCTCCGCCGCTGGAGCAACAGTGGATTCGGGTGTGCTTACCACTGGCGCACCAGTTTGACCTTCAGCTTCCACCACCGCAGCCGGCACCTGGTGACCACCTTCGCCCGACTCCTCCGGCTCACGCCCCTCCGCGTCATCCGGCAGTTCAGGCAGTTCGAGCTCCGGCTGAATGGTCTTATCAGCGTCAAGTGGATTCTGGCTGTTATCGCTCATCATCTCCTCCGGCGGCTTCGGTAGCTCGCCATCCGCCTATCAGACTGCCTCAACCGCACGACGGGCTTCGCCGTCCAGGATCGGGCAGCTACCACACGCCGTGCGGCATCGGGTTTTGGCCGGTCAGGGCCGGCACGGGACGATCGACCTGGACTATGATCCTGCTGCACGCGGACCTCGTCCGTAGACGAGGCCCCACCGGCAAGTGACCAAGTGCTCGAGAGGCGGAAGCCGACGTTGTTGTTGCGGTTGCCCGGCGTGTTCCAGTTGCGGTTCGCCGAGCGGCAGTTGACAGCGTTGTTGTTCCAACTGCCGCCGCGTATGACGCGGTTCGCGGCCATTTCGGTCGTCGCCCACACTCAAAAAATCCTCAGTAACAAAGACACTGTGACTGGTTGATCAGTTGTCGCCGCGCGCCCATCGTGTCGGTGTGGGCAATCTGCCCGAACATGCTCATGGTCGAGCGGATCAGGTCATCCTCAGAGATCCGTCCCTTCAGGTATTGCTTCTCCAGGACAAAAAAACGGCGGCGGAAGCGATGCCATTTTCGGTGCTGCAGACCGATGCGCCCGCGGCTGATGCGCAGGCCGAGAAAAGGCACTCCAGCGTGAACCGGTGCGAGAATCGTGGCGCGTTCCTTCAGTTCCAGCCCGAGGTCCTGCGCCAGAAAATGGCGGATCCGATCATAGCGTTGCTGCAACTGTTCCCGACCGGATCCAAAGAGGATGAAGTCATCCATGTAGCGCACATAGCCTTTGACTCGCAGCCGCTCTTTGATGGTAATTACTCACGGGGTTAGGCGTTCAGTTCACGAACCGCCCCTATGTTCTGGTCAATTTGAGAGGGGCAGAAATTCTGACATTCCCGCATGCCCAAACGCGTGAGTAATTACAAAGTACCAATCGTTTTCGTACACCAACCGGGTGATGCATACCAGCCCAGGGTGCAACCCTGGGTACGTGGATACCAATTATTTCTTCCGCGCCCCAACGGGGCGCCGCATACTACCCCGGGGGGCAACCCCGGGGTAAAGATCCCCGCATAATTATTTTTCGGCCAAGCCTCAGTTATTCGTCAATATGCGGCGTTCCTTCAGAACGCTCGGATCTGGGGTGCGGTCTACCCAGGGGTTCAGCCTGGGCTGGTATGCGTTGCCCCTTCGGGGCAAAAGAGCGCCTTTGGCGATGATAGAGGCACTTCTCGGCGGTATCCGAATTTACTCACTTTTTCATGGTCGCGGACAGCTTGACGCGGAGGGCTGAAAGAACAGGTAAAGATTGGCGGAAAAAGTGTGGTATCCAACTCGAATGACTCCGAGCTGGACTTGATGAAGGCTATCTGCTGAAGGAGTCTTCTACATCTTG
>JBEAVZ010000033.1:0-3565 GCA_041160645.1 Acidobacteriota bacterium | reverse complement strand
GGCGGCTCATCCGCCTGATCGGAGACTGCCTGGAAGGCGGTCAGCAACTGGCGCGTTCCATCCTCATCCACTTCGAAGTCGGCAGCGGTGAGCCCGCGGATCGGTCGGCCCTTGCGGTCGGTCACTACCACGTCGAGCCGCACCTCATTGGTTCTGATCCGGATCGGTGACTGCTCGCTGCCGGCCTTCTCTGGCGCCGGCGGCGTGGGCCGGCCTCCGGTGGCGCTCTCCGGAGACTGACCCGGAACGGGCAGCACCATCGAAAGGGTCAGCGGCAGGGCTGTCCAGTTGCGAATCTTGGCGGCTTTGCTCACGATTTTCCAGCTCCTGGCGGCGGGTGGAGAGCGACGTCTTCATCCTTTCGCCTTCAGTTTTTTGATCAGGGCCCGAATCTTCTCGGCATCCTGGGCGTTGGGCACCAGCTTCAGAAAGAGCTCAAGTTCGGCGGCAGCTTCCTGCTTCCGCCCACTCTCGCTGTAGTACTGCGCCAGATACATATGAACATCCGGAGGAATACTGTTTCCACCAATCTCCGCCGCCTTCTTCAGGTGCGGCTCAGCGTCCCCGTGCCGGTTCAGTTTCCAGCAGGCCAGCCCGAGATAGAAGTGTTCAAAGGCCAGATTTGATGATTCAGGGGCGAGGACGAGCGCCGTTCGCAGGGACTGCACCGTCTCCTCAAAACGCCCGGTGTGGAATTGCGCCACCCCAAGGCCATAGAATGACGACGCGCCGCTCCGGTTGATCCCGATGGCCAGCGTCAGTAGCTGCCGGGCCTCCTCGTACTGCTCCAGTCGGACATACTCGATGCCCAGACGTTCGAGCGCGTCATAATATTTCGGAAAAATTGTCAGGGCCTCCTGAAGCGAGGCAATCCCGGCCGCCTGGTCACGTCCGCTCTCGAGCTGTTTGATCCCTCGCTCATAGACTTTTCGCGCCGTGCCCGGAACCTCCTGGACAAAGGTGGTCCGCACCCCGGCGGAAGCGACCGCCGTCTTCTTCTCTGCGAGCTCTTTGAGCATGAAGTCGACCTGCTCATAGTGGGAGGCGCCGCTGTTCCGGATCGCCTGCATGACGATTCGCACCGCCTGCCCCGCGTACTTGCCGTCCGAATGGACTTTGATGATGAAGACGCCCTGCGAGAGATTGCGGAAACTGTAGCGGCCAGCCGGATCGGTGTAGGTGTAAGCGACCATCATCTCCAGTTCATTCTGCAACTCGACCCGGATGCGATTGAGAGGCTCGCGGCCCGTGCTGAGGACGACTCCGTTGATCGCGTTGCGCCCCTGGGCAAGGGTGGCGCCACCCATTCCCAGCCCTGGCAGCGCCGCGATCGAGAGCAGAATGATCAACATGAACTCTTGTCCGTTACGCATCGCAAATACCTCCACCAGGCTGGTCCGCCTGGCCCAATGCCCCACTGACCAGCTGACCGGTTGACCAGCTGACCGGTTGACCAGCTAGTCAATTGGCCAGTTGACTGGCCCGCTTATCATTTGGTTCGCGACCTGCCGCGGATTGGTTGAGGTCGCCCGAAAGATCTTCCCGCATCACTATAGCTCAATCCGGCGCCGGTGAAATTCCGCCGCCGGCAAAACCGCCGGAAAAATTGGGTCGCATCAGCGGAGTCGCCCGGATTCCGGAGCGACGACTAATTATGGAGACGCATCCGATTTTACTCCGCGGCGTATTGTTGTTTTAGTCTCTTCGTTGTATTTTGACCCTATCAATTCGTAATCCGATAACTTTCTTGCAAACGGAGAAGCACCATGATTAATCGTCGAGATTTTGTCGCTCGATCGGCCGGTGCCGTCGCATCGGCATCAACATTGAGTGGACTGAATGGCGGGTTTTCGATCCTCGCCGGCCGTCCAAATGATACGATTCGGGTTGCCGTCGTTGGCGTCCGGGGGCAGGGAAATGCCCATATCCGCGAGTATCTCAGAATGCCGAACGTAGAGATCGCCGCTCTCTGCGATATCGACCCGAGCGAGCTCAACCGTCGGCTCGGCGAGATCGAGAAGGCCTCCGGCAAGCGGCCGGCGGCCTACTCTGACCTGCGCAAGCTTCTTGAGGACAAGACGATCGACGCGATCTCCGTGGCCACCCCGAACCATTGGCACAGTCTGATGGGGATCTGGGCCTGCCAGGCCGGGAAGGACGTCTATCTCGAGAAGCCCTGCTCCCACAGCTACTGGGAAGGTCGGAAGCTGGTCGAGGCGGCCCGGAAGTACAATCGGATCGTCCAGCACGGAACCAACAGTCGTGGGTCGGTGGCGCTGCGCGAGGCGATGCAGAAGATCAACGAGGGGATTATCGGTGATGTCTACATGGCCCGCGGACTCTGTTTCAAGTGGCGCGACACGATCGGCAAGAAGCCGGATGGAGCAGTGCCGGAGGGCGTCGATTATGATCTCTGGCTCGGCCCGGCGCCGAAGCGTGCCTTCAATCCGAACCGTTTCCATTACAACTGGCACTGGAACTGGGACTACGGCAATGGCGACATCGGCAACCAGGGCATCCACGAGATGGATATCGCCCGCTGGGGACTTGGAGTAACCCTCCCGACCCGCGTCATGTCGATGGGCGCCCATTATATGTTCGATGATGACCAGCAGACTCCGAATACTCAGGTGGCGACGCTCGAGTACGATCGGAAGGGCAAGAAGGTCATGCTCGTCTTTGAAGTGCGCCACTGGATGACCAACAACGAGGGTGGGATTGGCCAGCGCAAGGATGAGAAGGGCCTCGTGCTCGACAGCAACTGCATTGGCAACATCTTCTATGGTTCCGAGGGCTACCTGGCCATCGACGGTTACACCTCCTACAAGACCTTCCTCGGCAAGAAGCAGGAGCCGGGGCCAAGCCGGCGCGAGGGTGGAAGCACCTGGGTCAACTTCATCCAGGCCGTCCGGAGCCGCAAGCGCGAAGAGCTGGTCGCCGACATCGAGGAGGGCCATCTCTCATCCGCCGCCATGCACCTTGCCAACATCTCCTACCGCACGGGCCGGTCGCTCCAGTTCGATCCGCTCAAGGAGCAGATCGTTGGCGATGTCGAGGCCAACAACATGCTGCGTCGCAAGTACCGGGCGCCCTTTGTCGTTCCGGAGAAGGTCTAAGGCCGGATCATTCAGCGCGGAGCCGCGTGGAGACTACTCCACGCGGCTCCGGCCGGTTCGGTCTGTCCGGGCCACCCATCCTGGTACAGTCCGGAGAGAATGATGAGTCTCACCAAAAGATTTCTGCTCGGTCTCCAGTCCATCCTCTACATTGCCGCCGGTCTCAATCACTTTATCAACCCCGACTTCTACCTGCGGATGATGCCACCATACCTGCCGTGGCCGACCTTTCTTCACCTGACCGCCGGCGTATTGGAGGTTGTCGGCGGAGCGCTGCTCCTCTTTCCGCCGCTGCGCCACTGGGCGGCCTGGGGACTGGTGCTGCTCCTGCTCGCGGTCTATCCGGCCAATCTGCACGTCGCCTTCAACCACCATCTCTATCCGGAGATTCCGCTCCTCTTCCACTGGATCCGCCTGCCGCTGCAGTTTCTCCTCATTGCCTGGGCGTG
>JBEAVZ010000025.1:0-9557 GCA_041160645.1 Acidobacteriota bacterium | reverse complement strand
TCTGGGATACGAGGTGCCCGCCCTCAGCGCAGTTGGACTGGGGGGGCTGATTGGGACCAGCGACGGGGAAGGGGTTGGCACGAGCGGGCGTCCCGTCTCACCGCTCCGGGCGGAAAGGCTTCTCAACTACGAATCTGGCTTTGTTCTGCGCAATGAGCGGTTCACACTGCGGGCCAATATCTTTCAGGCCACTCTCACCGATCCGATCGTCCGTCGCACGCTCCTTTTTCCGGTCGACCGGGTGCCGACTTCGCTCAGTGGGACACCGGTCACGCCACTGCCGCAAACCTCACTGCAGCGCGCCCAGAGCGTCGTAGGCGTCGCGACCGCGCTCGATCCACGCGCCATCAAGTCTTTCCTGAATGAGGGGCGGATCGTCTACTACGGCATTGAGACCAACCTCCGCTATGTGCTGACACGGGGTATCGCGGTCGATGGCAGCTACTCCTACCTCGTTGGTCGTGAGGTCAATCCAAACCGTTTCGTGCGCCGACTTCCTCCCCAGCAGGGCGCCGCCACTCTCCACGTGCAACCAGCTGGAAGGTTCTGGTTCGATCTGACCGGGCTCTTCAGCGGCCGGCAGGAGCGCCTCAGCGGCGGAGACTTGTCGGATGAGCGCATCGGTGCTGCCCGGCGTCGTCGTGATGTGACCGACTTCCTGACCGGCGCCATGATCCGTCCGTTTATGCTTCCCGGCGCAGATGGCCGTCCCGGCACCCTTGACGATCTCTTCGGGCCAACCGGTGAGACGGTCACGGCGATCCGCGATCGACTCCTGCCTCTCGGGAGGGTGATCAACGGGGTGACCGTTGCCGATGATTCGACCCGCATCCCCCTCTACACGGCCACACATGGATTCGCCGTCCTCCATCTGAGTGGAGGGATCAACCTGCGTGACGGACTCACGCTCCAGTTTGCGCTGCGTAACCTCTTTGATCGCAACTACCGACTTCACGGGTCCGGAATTGATGAGCCGGGGATCAATGGCCAGGTCGGTCTCCGGATCAGCTTCTAAAGGGGATCGGCAAGGAGAAGAGGGGCGAGTGGACCGTCTTGCACCGGCTTTCATTCGTATTGTAATATCAGAATGTTTTACTTAATCACCCCGCTGCGGGGGGGCATCTGCACCCAGGGCGACGCGGGGAGACCTCGGGCGAGCTGGCTCGGACGAGCTGGAAGGAGCTTCAACCAATGTCCATTCGCGGTAAACTGACGCTGATCACAGTATCTGCATTCATCGTTATCTACTCGGTGATCGGCGGAGTGCTGCCGAGATCGTCCAATCCCTTTGTGCGGGCGCTGGCCGACCCGGGACCCTACCCGCAGCTGCGCATCTTCGAAGAGGTCGTCCGACACATCGTCAATGATTATGTCGAAAAGCCAAATCTCGAAAAGGTGAGGGTTGGCGCGCTGCGTGGGCTGGCCGACGGTCTCGACCCCTACAGCGCCTATCTTCTTCCCGCCCAGGTTACCGAGTATCTGGCCAATAAGGACAAAGGGGATACGACCGGTCTGGTGATCGGACAGTACTCCGGCTTTGCCTATGTCATTGCCATCGTCCCGGACTCTCCGGCTGAGAAGGCCGGACTGCGGGTCGGTGATGTGATCGAGTATATCAATGGTCAGGCGACCCGTGATCTTGGCCTCTACGATGTCAAATCGCTCCTGCTTGGCCCGGTGGGAACGCCCATCGAACTTTCCCTGATCAATCGCAAGGCGGGCAAGTTGAAGCTGGTGCCTGGTCTGGTTCCGTCGACCCCGGTTGAGAGCCGGCTGCTCGAAGGGCAGATCGGATACCTCAAACTGCCTATTCTCAATAAAGGCGAGTCAGCGCGAGTCGAGTCGGCGCTGCGTGATCTGCTCAAGAAGGGCGCCAAATCGCTCGTTCTCGACCTCCGCGGATCGGCGGGCGGCGATACGACCGAAGGCTTGACCGTGGCTGACTACTTTCTCTCCACCGGAACGATCGTCAAATTGATCGGTCGCAAAGACAAAGAGATCAAGTCGTTCAGCGCCCAGCCCGATAACGACCTGACGAGTCTTCCCGTTGCGGCGATTGTTGATCGGACTACTGCGGGCGCCTCCGAGATCATTGCGGCGTCCATTCTCGATAATCAGCGCGGTGATGTGATCGGTGAGCGGACTGTGTTCGGGATGAGTGCCGAGCAGCAGCTCTTCAAGATGGATGATGGCTCGGCTCTGCTCCTCACCGTCTCGCGATACGCTTCGCCGGCCGGCAAGATTTTTATGAACGACGGGGTGATGCCGAACATTGAGGTCAAACGCCCCGATCTTGCCGAGGTCAGCGAGGATGAGAATCAGCCACCCGCGCCTGACAATGGAGCCCCGGCGCCACCGGTCGTCGTTGCTCCGAAGCCGACCGATGATGTCATGCTCAAGAAGGCGGTCGAGACTCTCCGTGACAAAGTGAAAAAGTCCTAAAAACCCGCATCCCCAAAGCAGAAAAGAGGGAAAAAGGCCGGGAGAGTTCTGAGCAACTCTCCCGGCCTTTTTCGCTCTACTCGAGCCCCTCCGCGATCTTTATGGATGGTCTGGCTGAATCACCTGGCCGAATCACCTGACCGGATCGCCCGGGTTATGATGACCAGCGCACCGATGATCGCGCCTCCCATCAGCCAGACCGAGGCGCGGTGGAGCAGGTTGAATTTTAGACGCATCGGATCGTCCGCGGCGAGCGAATTGATCTCTCCGGCCACGACCACCCTGATTTCGTGCAGGCTGCGGGCGACGTAGAACCTGGCAACCAGCATAGAGATGGTCATCAATCCAACCATCGCCAGCCCTACCCGGTCCACCTCTGCCCCCTTGCGCCACGAATTGATCAATGAGATGAGCAGGATCAGCCCAATGACGATCCCGGTCGATTCGGTGATGGCAAGGGTGCGCGAGACCACTGCACCAGCCAGTCGCTGCTCGGGGAGCACAGAAAATGCGGCCGGTGCGGTGACCAGACTGAAACTGACCATCAGCCCCAGCCAGAGCGCCGTCAGCGTCAACCGCAATCTTTCACTATTCATTGAGAACCTCCCTCCGGGGCGCTAGGTGAAGAGCCCCTCGATGTCTTCCGTGGTGAGAGACTTGAAGAATCCGGCTTCGGTGGTGATGAGCTGGGTAACCAGTGATCGCTTCTTCTCCTGCAGCTGGAGGATCTTCTCTTCGACCGAGTCCTTGATCATCAGTTTGTAGATGAAGACCGGTTTATCCTGACCGATCCGGTGGGCCCGGTCGGAGGCCTGCATCTCAACCGCCGGATTCCACCACGGATCGACGTGGATCACATAGTCGGCGGCGGTCAGGTTGAGCCCGACTCCGCCGGCTTTGAGACTGATCAGAAAGATGCCAATGCTCTCATCCCGTTGAAAGATGTCGACCTTCTCCTGACGATTGGTCGTCGCTCCGTCCAGGTAGGCATAATCGATCTTGCGTTTCTTCAGCTCTTTTTCAATCAGCCTCAGCATTTTGACAAACTGCGAGAAGACGAGGATCTTGTGCCCCTCCGCGCGGGCCGTCTCGATGGTCTCGAGAAGCGACTCCATCTTTGCCGACCCGCCCTCATAGTTGGACCGGATCAGTTTGGGATGATTGCAGATCTGGCGAAGTCGCAGGAGGCCCTCGAGAATGCGGAAACGTGCCTGTCTGACCCCCTTCTCCTCGATTAGTTTGAGGAGCAGTTGCCGGTAGTGTTCCCTGGTCTCGTTATAGACCATCCGCTGTTCCTGTTCCATCTCACCCCAGAGGATCTTTTCGGTCCGGGGTGGGAGATCGCTGATCACCTGATCCTTGGTCCGCCGAAGAATGAACGGATAGATGAGCCGCTTCAGGGTCCGGGTCGTCGCTTCGTCACTGTGGCGCTCGATCGGGCTGATAAACTGTTCACGAAAGTACTCGGCTGATCCCAGCAGACCGGGATTGAGAAAGGCGAACTGTGACCAGAGTTCGAGGGTGCTGTTCTCCACCGGAGTGCCGGTCAGGGTGAGGCGATGACGGGAGTTGATGGCGCGGGCCGCTTTGGCCGATTCCGAGACGGGGTTCTTGATCGCCTGGGCTTCATCGAGGATCGCTGTGTCGAACTGAAAGTCACGCATGCGCTCGACTTCCCGGATGAGAATTCCATAGGTGGTGATCACCAGATCATAGTTGTTGAACTCTTTGACCGTCGCGCTCCGCAGAACATGGGCGAAGTCGAGAATGCGCAAATCAGGGGTGAACCGCTCGGCCTCGCGGATCCAGTTGGTGACGAGGGAACGGGGAACGACCAGCAGATTGACGAGCGGCGGCTCTTTGCGCTTTTTCGAGCTGTTTCTCTCCTCCCACTCCTCCTTCAGTGAGAGGAGAAAACTGAGGGTCTGGATAGTCTTGCCAGTCCCCATATCATCGGCCAGACAGCCTCCAAAACCAGACTGACGCAGGAAATGGAGCCAGTCAAATCCCGCCTTCTGGTAGGGGCGCAGCTCGCCCCTGAACGACCGGGGGATCTCCCGCGTCGCAATGCCCTCAAAGTTTCGCAGCAAATTCCGGGCAGTCTCAAACTGCCGATCGGTCTCGATGATCTCCCCGTCGTTGCAGAGATCGTCGAGCAGGGCAATGTGGTGGCGAGAGATCCGGTATCCATCCTCGCTCGGCTCACTAAGTCCAAAGATATGGCGGTACTTCTCCAGCCATTCCGGGGGGATCTCCCCGATCGAGCCATCGGCCAGTTTGATGAAGCGCTCGTCACGGCGGAGGGCCCGCCGCAGACTCTCGAGCGGCACCTGCTGGTCTCCCCACTCGATCACCGCCTTCAGGTCGAACCAGTCGATGCCCGAAGCAACCTGAAAGGAGATGGTCGGTTTGGCCCGGTTGATCCGCGACTTCAGCTCGGCCTCCCCAAAGACCTCAAAGCCGGCTTCGACCAGTCTGGGCAGGTGGCGCGTCAGAAAGTCGAAGGGATGGACCCCCTTGCGGAGCAGAAATGTATCGGGTTCCGTCTGGTCACGGCGACTGCCACTCTTTACTCCAGTCTGACTGTCGTCGAGCTTCCCGAACCACTGCAGCTCGACGGCCACGTCCCGTTCGATGCGGCGCGTCAGCTTGAGCTGCGGGTCGTACGAGTAGCTGTAAGGTGGAACCTTGCGGGTTCCCCTCAACTCAAAGTCGCCGTATCCAAACCGGATCGAGACCCGCAGCTCCTGGTTCTGCTCGGTCAGGTAGAGCCGGGGAACCGGCGTCGTCCGGGGGAGATCCAGAAACTTGCCGGCGTCGAGCGCGTAGGGCAGCTGCCGGGTCAGCTCCGGCAGGTATCGCTCGTAGAACTCGCTTATTCCCGCGGCTGGAATGCGGACAGTCCCACTCTGGTGGAGATTCCCAAAGGCCTGGCTGTCAATATTCATGCGAAAAAGGGTCGACTGATAGCAGAACCAGTGCCCCGTCTCGTGAATCGATTGCAGATCTCGGTTGGACAGCTCGACCTTCCCCTGCGGCAGATCGGCCGTGATCTTCAACTCGAGGCCGACATCAGTATGTTCAATCGACATACTGACTGGCGCCGTCCCGACCAGGACCTGCAATCGCGGTCCCAGCGGTCGAGCTGGTCCACCGAGGTAGACCAGCTCGTTGCTCAATCCCTCCCAGAAATAGACTGGAGGCGGCGAGTAGTAGCTACGATAGAGCAGTGTCTGATCGAGCGCCGCTTTGATCAGCATCGTCGAGAGGTTGGTGCGGTTGACCAGCTGCAGTTTCGGAATGTCAGCCGCTTTGACCTCTTTGACCCGCTGGAGAAAATCGGGCTCACTCGACAATCCCTCCACGAAGATCCCCAGTTGGTCCGGCTCATTCTCCAGCCCGGGCGGGATGGTGACATCTCTGATGATGAAGGGATGCACTTCGTAATTGCCGAAATTTTTGATCAAACTGAAGAAGAGGATCGCTGGCGGTACCGCGGAGCTGCTCTTACGGGTGGTGGTCGGCTTCGCTTCGATCAGCCGATGGAGGCTGCTCCGCCAGTTGCCAAGCTGTTCGGCGACCAGCGCCGCCGGATCGCCCGCCTCCTTGATCTCTTGGAGCACCATGGCCGCGGCCAGGATGTGGGAGCAGACACTGCGCAGCTGCTCATGGCAGGTGCAGGAGATTGCCAGATTTCCGGTCCGGGAGAGGAAAAAGGTCGCCGTGAAACCAAGTCTGCCCTTAAGACTGGCCTTCGGATTGGTCCGCGGGTCAGAAAGATAGACCTCGGCGAGTTTGTCTTCGATCCGCTCGTACCGACAAACCCCGGGGCTCGAGGCGAAGATGTTCGCTACCGACCGGTTGTAATCTGAACCATCGTCCAGAATATCCTGCAAGTTGATCGAGTTGATGATCGATGGAACTTCTCCGTTGAAATGCTCCAGGATGATCTTCACGGTCGCGGCCCGTGACTGTTTTCCAGCAGAATTGCTATTCATTAATCGCTCGTCTAATTCTCAGAGGGGCAGATTGCCGTGTTTCCGGGCGGGATTGACGTCCCGTTTGTTTTCAAGCAGTCTGAGACCACTGATCAACCGCTGTCTGGTGCGGGAAGGTTCAATCACTTCGTCGATGTAGCCCCGTTCTGCGGCAACCCAGGGAGAGGCAAACTTGTCCTGGTACTCATCGATCAATTCATGACGTCGTGCGGCTCCGGCATCCGTGTTGAGCATCTCGTCACGGTACAGGATACCGACGGCTCCTTCCGGCCCCATGACGGCAATCTCGGCGCTTGGCCAGGCAAAGTTGAGGTCGGTTCGGAGGTGCTTTGAGCCCATGACGCAGTAGGCGCCGCCATAGGCCTTTCGGGTGACTACGGTAATCTTGGGCACCGTCGCTTCGGAGTAGGCGTAGAGGAGTTTCGCGCCGTGACGGATAATGCCAGAGTGCTCCTGGGAGATTCCCGGAAGAAAGCCGGGCACGTCGACCAGGGTCAGGATCGGGATATTGAAACAGTCACAGAAGCGGACAAAGCGCGCCGCCTTGTCACTGGCATCGATATCGAGCACGCCCGCCAGCCAGGCGGGTTGATTGGCGACGATTCCGACCGAGCGCCCGTCGAGACGGGCGAAGCCAATGACGATGTTTCGCGCAAACTGCTCCTGCACCTCGAAGAAATAACCGTCGTCGACGATCAGTTCGATCACCTGACGAATGTCATATGGGCGGTTCGATTCAACGGGGATGATCTGGTCGAGGCGCTCCTCGCGGCGCTCGGCAGGATCCTGGCAGGGAATTCGTGGCGGATCGTCGAGGTTGTTCGAAGGGATAAAGGAGAGCAACTCCCGGATCAGCTGCAGACACTCCTCGTCATTAGCCGCGGCAAAGTGGGCGACGCCACTGGTGGCGTTGTGTCTCTGCGCTCCGCCCAGCTCCTCCTTCGTCACCTCCTCGTGGGTGACGGTGCGAATGACATCGGGACCGGTAATGAACATGTAACTCGTCTGGCGAACCATCAGGGTAAAATCGGTCAGCGCCGGTGAGTAGACCGCTCCACCAGCACAGGGCCCCATGATCGCCGAGATCTGCGGGACAACGCCCGAGGCGAGGCTGTTGCGGAGGAAGATGTCGGCATACCCAGCCAGACTGGCGACCCCCTCCTGAATTCGTGCGCCGCCCGAGTCGTTCAGACCAATCACTGGCGCCCCAACCTTCATCGCCAGATCCATCAGTTTGCAGATCTTCAGCGCGTTGGTCTCGGAGAGAGACCCCCCGAAGACCGTGAAGTCCTGGGCAAAGACAAAGACCTGACGGCCATCGATCAGGCCATGGCCAGTCACTATTCCATCACCCGGGTAATGCTCATTCTCCATCCCAAAATCGCGACAGCGATGCCGAACCAGCTTATCAAACTCCTCAAAGCTCCCCTCATCGAGCAGAAAGGCGATCCGTTCCCGCGCCGTCAGCTTCCCGGCCTTGTGTTGACGGGCCAGGCGGGCTTCACCTCCGCCAAGATTGGCAGCCTGCTCTTTCTCCTGCAGCGTCTTCAATCGGTTCTCTGCCATATTCCAGCCTCTACTCCATTTTCATCCATTCCAGCCAGAGGGAGTGGAAATGATGAAGACCATTCTCCATTTTGGGTGAATAGCGTCCGCGGTCATAATGCCGTGAACCGAGGCGTTTCTGCACCGCCTCGCAGATCGTGATATCTTCCTGCTGAATCTCATCGCTCAGTTCGACCGTCGCCGCAATCTTCTCCTGCGCCGCCGGAGAATCGACATCATTAAAATACCACTCGAAGATGGTCAGCGTGCGGTCGTGACCGAGTGGAACAATCAGATTGGTGGACAGATTGTCCGGATAGATGTTGAGCATCAGGTTGGGGAAGACCCAGAAATAGAGGGCCTCACGATGATCTCCACTGGCCACGTAGCGCCGCTGCTCATCTGGCTCCGTCCGGATTGGAGCATCCTGGCGCGAGTAGTAACGGGAGGTCAGTGTGCGGTAGTTTCGGTAATCGATCTCCCGCATCAGTCCCGGGTGGATGATCGGGACGTGGTAACCCTCGACGTAGTTGTCGACGTAGACCTTCCAGTTGCATTCGATCGTGTAGTCTCTCCGCGCGGCAAACTTCATCGAGCAGATGTCGTAACCCCGCGCCACGTCAGGAATCTCCCCCAGCAGCTCGACCAGTGACGGCCTGAGTTCCTGCTGGCTCTTGATTCGCGCGAAGATGAACTGCTCCCAGGTCCCCACCTCGACCGGGATCAGCCCCATCTCCTCCCGGTTGAAACAGGCGACCCCGCTGAAATAGGGCTGTCCGACGAGCCGTCCATCGAGGTCGTATGTCCAGCCGTGGTAGCCGCACCGCAACCGCTCTGCCTGACCCGAGCCGGTCGCGATCGGTCCGGCCCGGTGGCGACAGACGTTGATGAACCCACGCAGCTGATCATCGCGGCCGCGCAGAATGACGATCGGCTCACTTCCGATCTCAACGGTCAGGTAACTTCCGGGAGCCGGGAGCTGATCGAGCCGACCAACCAGCTGCCACGACCGTGAAAAGATCCGCTCCTGCTCCGCGGCGAGATACTCGGGAATCGTATAACAGATCGACGGCAGCGTCTCCGCATACTCGATTCTTTTATCAATCTCAAAATTGAGCCGCTCGAACATGGTGCGCCAATGGTGCCAGTCAGAATAGCCAGTCTGAATTAGGTTGTCATCGATCGAGCACAACCTGCGCCGCGACGAAAAGCCACGGGCAGCGTGCTCGTGCCGACTTTCGCTTAACTGGACGAGTTTGCGACATGCGCACAATATTTACAAGCAGGTTATTCAGGTCGGAGGTTCTTTGACCGGCCATTTGCAAAGTCAATTTATCAGCTTAGCGGGGCTGGTGGGACAGGCAGAATTGCCCCCCCCCCACGCTGCTGGTGATTGTCGCCGCCTATCATTCCCGCCTCAAATGGCGCAAATATTAAATCACTGGTTTTTAATGTTTCGAATTGATACATATGTATTTACAGGGAAGGGCAACTTGTGTATTTTATACCGTGTGGTTCTCTATCACTGGATGATTTTCTCACATACCCTTGACCACGACCCCCGAGTCAAGC
>JBEAVZ010000562.1:0-6483 GCA_041160645.1 Acidobacteriota bacterium | reverse complement strand
GGGGCGCCGCGGGCGTCCCGTCGGGATTGGGCTTTGCCGCCGGGGGATTTAACTGGAGCGGCGGCTCCGGTGGCAGCGTCTTCTGTTTCGCGTGGGCCCGCCGGTTCTGCTCCTGATAGTCGGCCGGGAAGAAGCGGCGGAAGAACTCGATCCGGTGCGACATATCGTCGCTGTAGCGCGGGACGACTGCGAGCAGCTTCGTCGCCTTCTCCTCGATCGCCGCGAGGTAGCGGGGATGACCGGTCTGGTCCCACGCCCGACGGAGAATCTCACCCGCGTAAGCATAGACGACCGACTGGCCGACGTTCGAGCCCGGCCCGGCGGCGTTGATTCCACTCGGATCGGCCGTCTGCAGGATGAGGTTGGCCGCACGGTAGACCTGCTTTGAGTGGAGTTTGCGTGGCGCCATGATCCGCTCGACCGTCACCGCCGCCCGCCCGGTGACCCGCGTCCCGGCCGGCCCGTCGCCGATGTCGAGCGGCGGCAGGCTGGTGTTGTTGGCCGCCTCTTTCAGGTAGTTGGTCGGACGCAGCGACTCGTACATCATATTGACCATGCGCCGGTAGTGCTGGATATTCTCGACCCGGTAACCATTCTCGACCGGCACGACCGGCCCCCAGACTCCGGACTGGGTGTGGCAGCTCATGCAGTGGGTGCCCATCAGATTGCCCGTGTCGCGAATGCGCCGTTCGACGCTTGCCCCGCGCGGTCGGTTGCTGAGCCACGAATCGACCTGCCCGATGTGGTCATACATCGCCTGCCGGACGGCCAGCCGCGGATCGCGATATGGCGCCGGCGGCAGCAGCCGCAATTCGACCTCATAGCCGGGAGCATTCGCCTCCGCCCGCAGGAAATAGACTCCACCCGGCTTGATCAGGCGAACGATCGCCGCGCGGTGGCCCTCATTCTGCTGGTGGACGCGCTCATTCTCGTTCCGTCCGGCGGTATACTCGACGATCGGCAGCAGCGGACGCGGCCAGCCACTGGTCAGCTGTTCCGGCTTCCCCTCGAGGGCATACATGCGCACCTGGGCAGCGAGGGTGTGATCGGGCAAGGTCAGGTCGACCGTCAGCAGCCTTGGCTCACGTCCGTTGTAGACGAGCTGGAACCAGTCATCACCCGATCGGCCCACCGCCCCGTTGTCGAAATATTCGATGTCGTCCGCCCCGCCCGAGATCCGGAGCGCCTGGATTCCCTCCCCAATCGGCAGATCGATCCGCTGCCCCAGCTCGGGGGTATCGTTGGGCTCCTGCTCGACGTGCATGCCCGCCGCGGCGCTCCCCGCCAGATCGATGGGCGCAAGGTCAACCGTTAGCGGCAGACTCAAACCCGCCGGCCAAAGGGTCTGGCGCGGAAAGACCGTCACGGTCGGGGCGCTCCCCTCATCACGCCAGCGCGCGCCTTCAAATACGGTCGGCTCATCGGTCACCGGGGCGATCTCCAGCCGGTATTCGCCGGCGACCGGCGCGCGGTAGACCAGATAGAGATCCGGATCGAGTGCGTGGAGCACCTTCCGCCAGTTGGCCGTCGGCGCAGTGTAGATCCCATAAGCATCGATCTGGCGGGCTCCTGCTGAGGGCCCGGCCTGGCCACCGGCCAGCGTCCAGGTCACCGCCACCCGCCCGTGGGCCGGCAGCAGCGATGGCTGCGGCAATCCGACCGCGAGCTCGATCGTCTCCCCCTCGCGCAGGGTCACCCGCCGCTCGACGGGTCCATTGAAGCGCAACGTCGCCTTCCAGGCCAATCCAGCCACGCCCGGTTCAATCCGCTTCGCGCCGGACACCTGCCAGGCGTACCAGCCCGTGCTCAGGCTCAACACAAACAACACCAGCGCCATCGGCCAGCGGCGGGTCGATCTCTTCATCAGCTTATCTCCTCTGGTCTTTTGGGGGATCGTCAAACCATCGCGTCTGCCGCAGCTGCCCCGCGCCGACCGATGATTCTGACCTCGGTGTCGCTAGATTATGGTTTTTCAAAACTATTTCAAGAGCTGTCAGGCGATCGACGATCAATTGACGAATTATTCGAACCATATCAAGATAACCACTCTGTTTTTTCGAGACCACAACACATTCAAAAAAGGGAAAGTAATTATGGGAAGAGTTGCGCGCATCCTTGGTCTGCTCGTCTGCCTGGCCGCCATTGCCGGAACCATTGCCTTGCCGGCTCGCGAGGCTGCCGGAGACTGGCCAACGGCCACTCCGGAATCACAGGGCATCGATTCTGAGGCCATCGCGGCCGCGATCGAGTCGCTCCGGGAACGACAGGCTCCAATCCACAGCCTTCTCATCGTCCGCCACGGAAAGCTGGTCACTGAGGCCTACTTCCATCCCTACGATGGAAAAGCTCCCCACGACATCGCCTCGGTCACCAAGCCGATCACGACCACCCTCGTCGGTCTGGCGATCAGAAAGGGGCTCATCGCCTCGGTCGACGAACCGATGCTCGGTGTCTTCAAGGGGCGCCCGGTCGCCAATATCGACCAGCGCAAGGAGGCGGTCCGGATCAGCCATCTGCTGACCATGTCCTCCGGTCTCGGCTGCAAGGCCCAGGCGGGCGAGCCAACCCTCTGGGAGATGCTCAGCGCGCCGGAGAACATCAACTTCATGCTCAACCTCCCGATGACCGATCAGCCCGGAGCAAAATTCGTCTACTGCAGTGGCGGAATGCACCTTCTCTCGGGAGCTATCTCCGAGCGGAGCGGCATGAACGCCGAGGCCTTTGCCCGGCTCCACCTCTTTGGTCCCCTCGGAATTCGCCAGTGGAGCTGGCCCCGTGACCCGCAGCGGATCAGCCACGGCTTTGGCAATCTCCACCTTCTTCCGCGCGATATGGCCCGACTTGGCCAGCTCTTTCTCGATCAGGGGCGCTGGCGGGGCCGGCAAGTCGTGCCGGCCGAATGGGTTGAACTGGCGACGCGACGCCACCTCAGGACGGGCGGCCCGGGAACGAGCGACTACGGTTACGGCTGGCGCATCCCAGCCAGTGGCAGCCCGGTCACCTTTGAAGCATCAGGTCGGGGCGGACAACAGATCAGCATCCTCAGGGATCAGCAGACCGTCATCGTCATCAACGGCGGCGGCTTCAGCTCCGCCGAGCTGATGAAACAGCTCTCCGCCGCCATCAAACCTGAAGCGACCCTCAAAGCCAATCCGGCCGGGAATGCCCGGCTCCGCCGGGCGATCGCCAGTGCCGTCCAGCCGCCGGCGCCGCAGCCGGTCGGTCCCCTGCTCGACCTTGCCGGTCGGATCAGTGGCCGCACCTGGCAGCTCCCCCCCAACTGGCTGGGGCTCCAGTCGCTCAAACTCAGTTTTCAGCCTGGTTCCTCCACCGCCACCGCCGATCTCGTCTTTGGACCCGCGCTCAAACAGTACCAGTTTGGGATCGACGCGCAGATCACCGGAAAGGGGACCATCTCCGAGTCGCGCCCCGTCGGGCTCGACGGAGTCCTGCGCCTCAGCCCGCGCGGCATGCTTGGCCTGCCCGTCGGACTCCGCGGAAGCTGGATCGATCCGCAGACCTTTCAGCTTGAATACAATGAGGTCGCCAACACCAATACTTATCTGTTGCGCTTGAACTTTGCCGGGGAGGGGCTCCGCGTCGAGGCGAGCGAGCGGACCGGACTCTTCAAGGAGAGCTACGAGGGACGTTAGGCGGGACGGCGGCCTGGCGAGGGCCGCCCAAGCCGATCAAACAGGTTTGAAGACGATCGCTAGAGCCGGTAGCGCGCCCGCTTGACCGGAACCTCGACATCGACATTCTGGATGCGCCAGCTCACTTCGGCGCTCATATCCCATGGCGCGGACTCGCCGCGCCGCAGTTTGGGGTAACCTGCCGCGGCGATCATGGCCGCATTGTCGGTCGTGTAGATTGGCGAGGGAATCTGAACGGGAATCTGCAACTCAGCCGCCAGTTCGCGGACACTCGCGCGGAGCTCACTGTTGCAGGCCACTCCGCCGGCGAGCATAATCGTCCGCGGCCGATGCTCCTCGGCCGCCTTGCGGAGGCTCCGCACCAGCGCCCGGACGACAGCGTTCTGAAAACTGGCGCAGAGATCGAGAATGGTCCGCGGCGCGGCGGACGGGTCGTCAACCTGCGGAATATTGTTATCCCGCACGTAACGCAAAACGGCGGTCTTCAGGCCGCTGAACGAGAAGTCGAGCCGGTGGAGCGGATCCTTGATCTCGGCCAGCGGGAAGATGATCGCCCGGCGATCTCCCTCGCGGGCCAGCCGGTCGATCAGCGGACCTCCCGGATAGCCAAGTCCAATCAGCTTTGAGACCTTGTCGAAGGCTTCACCGGCCGCATCGTCGCGCGTCCGGCCAATCAACTTGTATCGCTCCGGTTCCGGGATCAGGAAGAGGTTGGTATGGCCGCCGGAGACGACCAGCGCGAGGGCCGGGTATTCCGGCGCCCCGTGCTCGAAGACTGGCGAATAGATGTGGCCCTCGATGTGGTTGACGCCGACAATCGGTTTGCCGGCGGCGAACGCGAGCCCTTTCCCGTAGTTGATCCCCACCAGCAGCGAACCGACCAGCCCTGGCCCCTGGGTGACCGCGATCCCGTCGATCGCCTCGATGCCAACCCCGGCCTGCTCGAGGGCCGCCGAGACGACCTCGTCGATCTTCTCGAGATGCTCGCGCGAAGCAATCTCGGGCACAACTCCGCCATAGCGTCGATGCGTGTCGATCTGCGAGGCGATCACATTCGATCTCACCCGCAGATCAACGTCATTCGCCGAGCCACCCGCAGCGGCCTCAACCACTGCGGCCGCCGTCTCATCGCAACTGCTCTCGATTCCAAGAATCAACATCGGGTCGCTCGTTCAGCTTTTCTGCTACTCGGGCTGGCGACGGATCACCACGACGGTCGCATCATCGGGATTACGGTCGAATCCCGGCTGGGCGCAATCGAAGATGCGGTGGCAGAGCGTATTGACCTCGCCCCCGCTGAAGCGTCCAGCCATCGCCTCGATCTCGGCCACGCCCTTCTCCCGCTCACTGGTCAGCTTGGCGAAGATGCCATCGGTGTAGACGACCATCATATCGCGGATCGGGAACGAGACCACCGAATCGGTGATGGTCGCGTCGGCTGAGACTCCGAGCGGCCCGCAGGTCACCGGCAGCGTGTGCTGATTGACCGCCTGGGCGCCCTGCGGCTTGCTCATCTGAACCATCGGCAGGTGACCGGCGTTGATATACCTCATCTGTTCGCCCTCCCACTCCGCGATTACGCAGGTGAAGGGCCGGCGTCCCTTGAACTTGCCGATCAGCCAGGTGTTGAGCGCGGCAGCGATCTGCGACAACCCCGACTCACTGGCGACAATCCGTGCCAGCTCGAGGTTGAGCAACTTGATATCGCCAAGCGCCTCGACACTCTCGCCACCCAGGTCGCCAACGATCACCAGCGGTCCCTGCCCAGTCTGGCCCCTTTGGAAGATCTGGTAGTAGTCACCGCCAGTCTTCGCGCCAGCGCCATGCTTACCCGTGCACCAGAGTCCCGGCAGATCAACCTGCGGCGCCGGCATCAGGAGCTGGTGGGCCATAAGCGTCAACTCCTGCTCCGCCTGCTGGAACCCGAGCGCATAGGCCGCGTCGAGCTCCCGCTCGGCCACCTCGTTGACCAGGCTCTTTGGCCGCCGCGAACCAGCGGCAAAGACGTAGAGCGTCACCACCAGCAGGGAGAGCTCCAGCCACGGCGCGCCGTTGATATAGAGTGAGTGAATCACATAGAAGAGGATCGCATAAGCGCCCGCCAGCAGCACCAGCCCCATCCGGTAGCGGTTGGCAGCCACTGCCAGAATCGGGAAGTAGGCGAGGAAGAGACCGGTGCTCTCCAGCGAGTAGCCCTGATGCGCAAACGCGGCAATCCCAAGGTTGACGATCGAAATGTCGATGAGGGTGTTGAGGGTCACCTGGCGCGTCGTGGCTCCGGAGCGCTGCCGGACCTGCGCGAGCAGCATCATCACCAGCCACGCAATCGTCAGTCCGAGACAGATGAACTTGCCATTCCCCTCGCGTTCCCATATCCAGGCGGTCGAGACGCCAAAGACCAGCGCGAGCAGTAACCGGACGCGCCCTGCCCAGCGCTCCGCCGCCCGGACGTGCTCGGTCAGCGCCTCATCGAGATGCGCCGAGAAGTTGTTCTTGATCAGCTTGATTGCTGCAGCATTGACACTTGCCATAACGAAGGGTCTCTCCTCAAAACTTGGCACACGGTTCGGCATGCCTGAAAATTGATTGCAAAGTTAAGGGGATAAAATACTTCATCCAATCAGTCAGGTCAAAAAGAGTGCGGCAAGTTTGGACCATTCACCGGGGCTTTTGGGACCAGTGGGACCGGTGGGACCGGTGGGACCAGTGGGACCAGTGGGACCGGTGGGACCAGTGGGACCAGTGGGGCCGGTGGTGCCGGTGGTGCCGGTGGTGCCGGTGGTGCCGGTGGTGCCGGTGGTGCCCACAAAACTAATAGATCATATCAGTC
>JBEAVZ010000557.1:0-4798 GCA_041160645.1 Acidobacteriota bacterium | reverse complement strand
TGAAGAGATGAAACGGGGGAATATCTGATGTTTAATCAATCGAAGACCGTCTCCCGCCTCAAGCTGCACACGATCAATGTCACGCCATTGGGGCGTGAACTGGTCGGCCAGATCGAGTCTGGCAAGTCGATCTGGCAGTTCAACTTTGTGCCGACCCTCGCCAGGCTCGAGGATTGGCGGCTCGTTCTGAGCGGCGCGGTGACGATCACCCCACCCATCGGACGACCGCGCACGGTCAATGGCATCTCCGCGAAACTGCTCGCGACCCAGGGGAGCACGACCCTTCCGCCGGATCCTCCGGCGGGCATCGACGCGGCGCTGGTCCCGCCAGCCGAGAAGAGCGTCAACGGGTTGCCGCTGACCGAGTATACCGGCAACGACGGATCGATCGGGGTCATGTTCCTCAAGCTCTCCCCGCTCAGCGGAAGCGCGACCGGCATTCCCTACGATCTGGGCAGCGTCCAACTCAACGCCCGCCTCTGGGCCAACTCGACGCTTGAACGCGACCTGCTCTGGCTCTACTCGGCACTGCTCATGGCCACCCAGGGCCCCCAGGCCGACGGCCAGTGGGCCAATGGGCTGCTCGCCGAGATCAACAAACGTCTCTCAAAATAGAGGCCGGGCGGTGATTGCCGCGCCGGCGACGGTCACGGCCGCGCTTCAATAGAAAGCGGGTGGGAAGAATGGATTTAAACATTCCTCCCACCCGCTTCAACTATTTCCCGCCTCGCTCACCTTCCTGCTCTGAAGTTTCCAACCGCCTCGCTCGTCTTCAGAGCCCGATCATAGAAGTTGAGCCCGCCGATTTGACCATACAGCGCCGGAGCCAATCGCACGAGATCCAGTCCATTGACGTTGGTCAGCAACGGATCAAACCGCCCCCAGCCATACTGCCGGACGGCCCCGCCATCATTAAGTACCCCATCGACGACAAAGGTGACGATCTTCGGACCGCCATCGACGCTCACCACGATGTGCTGCCATTGATTGACCTTCAACGAACCAGGGTGTGTCCCCGGATCACTCTCCCAGGAAGAGGTTCGCTGACCATCACTCAGCGTCAGCCTGAGCGTAAAACGATCGGAGAAGGTAAGGGCAATCCCCTTTCCACTCTTATCGCGCCCATCAAAGAGCACCTGCCCCGGCGAGAGTTCCCTCATCTTCAGCCACGTCTCGATCGTCAACCCTCCGCCCGCCTCAAGAGCGGGCAGCAGAGGCATTTTGAAGCTGCCACCGGCCTTCAACTCCCCGCCGGTCAGTTCGAGCAGCCGACCGCTCTTCGTCGCGATCCGCGCTTCCCCCTGACGCCACATTGCCTCGAGCAGGGCGGCGGGAATCTCATGCGTCCGCGCAATGCTCTTCTGCGTCTCGGTTATAAAGTACTTCCCCCCATCCTCGAGCAGATCCGGATAGCTCATCCGCACCTGCGGATCATCGTCGTAAAGCAGGATCTCCGGCTCCGACCACTCGATCCGCCCATTCCGCTCTACGCCACCGGAGACCCAGACCGGATTGCGGCGCTGATAGTAACTGCCGCGCCCCCACTCCTCTGTATGGACCGCTTCGCCGCCGTGGTTGTGAAACCAGAGCAGATACTTGCCATTGCGCAGCTTCCAGACCGGAGCATAGGCCCGGGGATGCTTGATTGGGCGCCCATTGGCAAAGGTCGCATAGGCCGGGGGCGTCCAGGTCCGTCCATCATCCCGGCTGTAGGCGTGGCAGAGATAGCCATCGATGGTCCGATACGTCGCATACAGCCCGCCATCATTGAGGCTGACCAGGTTGATCTCCTCGGCGATCGGCCCCTTCGGCGCGCGCAGCCCGTCGTCACTCTTCGGCAGAATCTGCCAGCGCAGCCGCCGCGGATCTCGCTCGGTGAGAAGGTTCTCTCCCCGCATAAAGTGGCCCTGCGAGCGAACCAGCACTCCCGGCCAGCCCCAGCGCGTCACGCGGTTCCAGCCCCAGTAGACGGCGCCTTTATGGACGATCGGCTTGCTTACCCCCCAGAAGAAGAGGGTCTCGCCGCCGAAGTTGTTGTCGCGATCGGCCTCCGTAACATGCATCGGGATCTCATAACGATCCTTCGACCAGGTCTGCCCGTGGTCGTCCGAATACTTGAACGCATAGACTCCGAGCGTATCGACCCGCTTCCCAAAACTGGCGGCGTTGGGCACCTCACGGATGTTCGACTTGTTGTAGGTGTAGAACGCATAGACCCGACCATAATCGGTCTTGAACGGGACGACCCACGAGGCCTCGTATCCCGTCGCCGGCTCGATGTCGATCGGGGCCGACCACGTCCGCCCCTTGTCGCGACTGATGACGGCGACGATGTGCTGGCCTCCTTCGCCCTCGATCCCCTTGCCAGTGGTCATGACGCAGAGCCACGCGCCGTCATTGGTGATCACCACGTAGGGCTGGTCACTGTACCCCTCATCGGGGATGACATGCCCGGTCTTAATGTTGCGAATATCCTGCGCCAGCACGATCACGGCAAGGATCGACCAGCAGAACAGTAATCCAAAGGATCTGAGCTTTACCATCGAACATTCTCCTCGCAATCTAAATGTAAAAGGCCCTCTCCGGTGGCGGAACTCGCAGGCCAGGATGCTCGGACAACACATCTTCCCGAACGTCAAACCCGAGACCTGGCCGGTCAGAGAGCTGGAAATAGCCGCTCTCGATCGGCAGCGGATGGCTCAGACACTCATCCCTCCACGCGACGTCCTTCAGCATAAACTCCTGTCGAAAGAAGTTTGGCACCGTCGCCATCACGTGCGCCGAGGCGATGGTCGAGAGCGGGCCATTCGGATTGTGCGGCGCAATTGGGACGTTATAAGTTTCGGCGAGATTAGCAATCTTGCGCATCTCGCTGATGCCGCCGCACCTCGTAATATCCGGCATCAGAATATCGGCCGCTTGCTTCTCCAGTACTGTCCGCGCCATGAAGCGGGAGTGGAGTCGCTCGCCAACGCAGACCGGCAGTGGAATCCGACGGCGAATGTCGGCAATCGAGTCCGGAAACTCCGGCAACGCGGGTTCCTCATACCAAAGACAGTTGAAATCGAGCGCTGCCAGGCGTTGGGCCATCTCTACCGCCGTCGGGGCATTAAGAAAGGCGTGAGTCTCGATGGCGATCGCTACCTCGCGTCCCACCGCCTCGGCCACCACCCGCACCAGCTCGACCGCCAGCCGCTTCTGCCCCTCGGACAAACTGCCATTACTGCTCAGATCTTCGCCATACCAGTAGTTGACGTGGGCGAAGGGGTCAAACTTGAGGGCGGTGAAACCACGTGCTACCGCCTCACGCGCCTGGCGCGCATAGTCTTCCGGCGTGTGTCCACCATCGATAAACCAGTAGTTGGCATAAAGCTGAATTCGTTCGCGGTAGGCGCCGCCAAGCAGCTCGTAGACTGGTACGCCGAGCGCTTTGCCCTTGATGTCCCACAACGCAATATCGATCGCGCTGATCGCTGAAAGAAGCGGCCCGGCCTGTCCAAGCCAATTCATATCACGGTAGATCTTTGTCCACAGAAGATCTATTCTTCGCGCATCCTGCCCTATCACAAAATCGCCGACGTGCCGACAGGCCGCCTCAACCAATGGCGATCCCGGCCAGTTTGTCGCCTCTCCCCAGCCGTGAAGGCCCTCCGCGGTCTCGACTCGAACAAGCGTCCAGTTATACTTGATCCCCTCGACCAGAAAGGTCCTGACATCTGTGATTCGCAAATCTTGCTCCTCCACAAAATCTACATTATGCCGTACTTCTCGAAGGCCTCGCTTGCGCTCATGCCCTCCTCAATCGCCCGGCGAACAAGTTTCTCGCCCCGCGCCTTTTCAACCGCCAATGGAATAATCTCGCCTACTGCATCACGGGGAATCACCAGCACACCCTCCAGATCTCCAACCACCAGATCTCCCGGTGCAACACGGACTCCGCCAATCTCGACAACACAACGAAAATCGATCACCTTGCCACGCGGCCCCTGATCCTGCGCATAGCGACCAATCGCAAATGTCGGAAACCCGAGACGAATTATTCCCGGCGAGTCCCGCGCATAACCATCAAGAACCGCTCCCGCCGCTCCGAGCAGCCGCGCGCGCGTACTCATCAGCTCCCCCCAGAGGGCGTAACGGGGCGATCCACCAGTGCAGAGATAGACCTCTCCCGGACGCAGATCGTCGAGCGCGCGCAACATCAGTCCAAAGGGACGGGCCATGACCGGGTTCTCCGCCACTCGCCCCCCGCCCTCGCGCGCCCCGGACTGCGGGTCCAGCGTCACGACATCGGCGCTCAGAACCGGCATTGCCCTCCCTACCAGCATCATCTCGTCACTCAGGGGCCTGATCGCCGCTGGCAGGAATTGCCGCAGCAACCCTAGTCGATCCATCACATCACCGATCACTGCCGTGAAAAGCTCTCGCCGAATCAGTTCAACCAGCTCGTCTTCCGTACTCCAGTAATTCAAGAATCGATACTCCTCTCTCAATCCGCCAGGCAGACCAGATTTGTCAAAGGCCTTCCCTCCGCCAACGCGTCGAGATTGGCTGCAATTTTCTGCCATCGCCGCTCGACCATCTCCTCTGTCCAGGCCGACAAGTGCGGCGTCATAATCACATTCTCCAGCTCACCAAATGGCAGGGTTGCCGGAAGCATCCGCTGATCGGGATCAAGACCAGCGTCAACTGGGTAACGATACCAGACATCAAGCGCTGCACCGGCCAGCCTTCGCTCCCGCAACGCCTCGTATAGTGCCAGTTCATCGACGATCTCCGCGCGCGCCACGTTGATCAGAAA
>JBEAVZ010000504.1:0-2704 GCA_041160645.1 Acidobacteriota bacterium | reverse complement strand
CGCGCCGCCGATACAGAGACCGATCAGAAGGCCGGTTAGAATAAGGCGAAAGTTTTTGCTCATATCATCTCCAATTTGCAGAGGGGTGTTGAATAGACCTGCGCATCATAGCCTGAGAATCGACCAACCACAATCTCTCTCGATTCATCCCGGCTTCGGCTTGATCCCGTCCTGAGCCAGATCAATTGGGCCGTGGTCGGGAAGGCTTCCCGGCGACCATCGTCAGGCCGCTTGGGCACCGGCAATCGAAAGATGTCGTGCTGATACTTTTTCCTCCTCATCTTGGTCATCTCGTTGGAGTTGTCGTAAACTGCCATTAAATCGGGATCGGCTGATAAAATGCTCTGTTCCGGATGAGGATCCGTGACTGGGCCAATTGCGTAATCTCAACACAGAAGATAGGGTTTGATGATGACTATGGAGATAAGTTCACTGTTGACAACAGAGGTGATCGGCGCGCCACTGCCGGATACGGCGGCGGCGCAGCTGGCCGGGCAGTTGAGTGAGGTGACCGGCGGCCAGATCTACCCGGCTTCGATCACGGTTGCCCACCGGGCGATCTTCTTTCTGGTCCGGGATGGAATAGCCAAGTGGTTGGGGGTTCTTTCGAGCAGTGGACTTCCGGGCAGCCCTGGAAGCTTGACGGGATCGAGTCGACCGGTCACGGTCGGGGGAGCGTCGCTGACTCTCAGTGAGTGCCCGCTCAATGCCGTGAACGCGGCTGCCATGCGTGATCTCTTCCCGTACCTGGTTGCGCAGACGCTTGGCCTGCGCAAGTCGGCTGGTTGTGGTGACCGGTTGGGTCTGGCGACCCCCGGCCATCTGCGAGCGATTCGGGCGTCGACCATGGCGCCAATTCTTGCCCAGCAGTCGATTCGTGAGAATGCCCGCACCGGCCGGACTCCGCAGCAGGTCATGGATGAGGCGCTGTGGGGAATCTTCGAGGATGGCTGGCGTGATGGCTTCGGTGCGGACGCTGATCATCTGAAGAGCACCGCGGACATCGATGTTTGCGCCGCCGCCGGCTTCACCTTCTACACTATCGATCCCGGCGAGCACGTCGACAATGAAGCAAACGAGGCCCCGGTCGAGGTCTTGCGGGAGAAGATCGTGCGGCTCCCCTGGGCAGAGTTGGAGACGTCGTGGGAAGAGACCCGGGCGGCGCTCGGGTCCCAGCCCATCGATCTGGGCAGCTTCAAAGTCGCGCTGACCGAAGAGGATCTGCTGCGTGCCGCGGCCAAGTACGGGTGGGTGGTCGCCCACACGGTGAAGATGTATCGTCACCTGGTCAAGGCAAAAGGCGATCAGCCTTTCGAGTTGGAGATGAGTGTCGATGAGACGGAGACGGTGACGACGCTCGCTGAACATATCTACATTGCGCATGAGCTGAAGCGGCTTGGCGTGAAGTGGGTCTCTCTCGCCCCACGCTATGTCGGAGATTTTGAGAAGGGAGTCGACTACATCGGCGACCTGGCGGCCTTTGAGGAGTCTTTCACGCGCCACCTCGCTGTCTCCCTGACGTTCGGACCTTACAAGTTGAGCCTCCATTCCGGTTCGGACAAGTTCAGCATCTATCCGATTGCCGCCCGCGTGGCCGGCGATCTGGTCCACCTGAAGACGGCCGGGACCAGCTATCTCGAAGCCTTGCGGGCGATCGCGGTGGTCAATCCCTCCCTCTTCCGAAACATCGGCGCCTTTGCCCGGGAACGCTATCCGATCGATCGCGCCAGCTATCATGTCTCCGCGCTGGTCGAGCGGATGCCCGATCCGGCGACGCTCAGCGACGAGCAACTGCCGAATCTTCTCGAAGACTTCCACGCCCGTGAGATTCTCCACGTCACTTTTGGCTCGGTTCTCCACCATCCGGATTTTCGTGAGCCATTCTTTACCACCCTGCGCGAGCAAGAAGATGTCTACTATGCGATGCTCGAGAAGCATTTTGGCCGCCACTTTGCGCCATTTGATCGATCTGCGGCGCCGGCGATTGCTGATTAAATCAGAGAGGTCCAAGCAATGAATAAGAGCGAGTTGATCAAAATGTATGACTTTACCGGACGCACGGTCGCGATTACCGGTGGAGCGGGAGTACTGTGCGGGGCGATGGCCGAGGCGCTGGTCAGTTGCGGGGCGAACGTCGCCATTCTCGACCGTGAGCCCGAGAAGGCCCAGCCAATCATTGATCGCCTCACCGGACCCGGTCGGGCGGTGGCCTTCTACACCGATGTTCTGAAACCAGAGGTGCTGCGGGAGAACCTCGACCAGATTGTGGGTGAATTTGGCGGGTTCGACTACCTGATCAACGGGGCGGGCGGAAACAGCCCCGGGGCGACGACCCGGCCTGATCAGACCTTCTTCGATATTCCGGAGAGCGCTCTGCGCTTCGTCTTTGATCTGAACATGCTGGGAACCATCTTCCCCTGTCAGGTCTTTGGAAAGCGGATGGCCGAGCTGGGCGATGGGGTGATCCTCAATGTCTCGTCGATGAGCGCTTTTCGACCGTTGACGCGGGTGCTTGGGTACTCGGCGGCCAAGGCCGGGATCAGCAACTTCACCCAGTGGCTCGCCGTCCATTTGGCCCAGGAGTACTCGAAGCAGCTGCGGGTCAATGCGATCGCTCCCGGGTTTCTGGTCACGGAGCAGAACCGCAACCTGCTGCTCGACGCCTCAACCGGGGAGTTGACCCCGCGTGGGCGGAGCATCATCG
>JBEAVZ010000413.1:0-4108 GCA_041160645.1 Acidobacteriota bacterium | reverse complement strand
TCCCGATCCTTGTCGAACGGGCGGGAGGCCCGCTGCGGTTCGTCGTTGCGGGTCGAGAGCGCATGCATGGCGGCAAATCCGCCCACCGACATCGGGGTGATCGCTCCCTCGGTTCCGCCACAGATCATGGCCAGCGCGTCACCCCGCTGGATGATCTTGAAACTGTCGCCAATGGCGTGCGAGCCGGAGCTGCAGGCGGTTGCCGTCGCCGAATTGGGCCCCTTCGTGCCGTGATAGATCGAGACATACCCCGAGGCCAGATTGACGATCGACGCGGGAATGAAGAAGGGGGAGATCCTCCCCGGACCGCCCTCGATCAGCTTGGTATGCTCCCGCTCAAAGACCCCGAATCCGCCGATGCCGCTGCCAATGTAGGTGCCGATCAGCTCGGCATTCTCCGGAGTGATGGCCAGGCCGGAGTCGGCCAGCGCCTCGCGGGTCGCGGCAATCGCATAGAAGATGAAAAAGTCCATCTTCTTCATCTCTTTCTTCTCGACAAAATTGAGCGGGTCGAAGTTCTTGGTCTCCGCGGCGAAACGAACACGGTGCTGACTGGTGTCGAAGCGCGTGATGGGACCCACACCGCTCCGCCCGGCGATCAAGCCCTCCCAGGTCTCTGCGGAGGTGTTTCCCAAGGGACTGACCAATCCAACACCGGTGACCACCACTCTTCTTTTACTCATATAGGTCCTTCCAAAAAACCTCAGGAGATTCAAAAAAGCCCTGAATACGGAAGCGCCGCCTCGGCAGCATCATCCGCCACGGCGAGAGGGCTGGTGGGCCCGCCCGTCCTGTGTTGGTCAAAATGTACCGGCCACAAAAAGACACAAGCAGGCAGGATGCAGCTTGTGTCTCTTGTGGCATCAGAATTATTGACGGTCGGCAACCTGCAACCTACTTGCGGTGCGTTTCGATGTAGGCAATGGCATCACGAACGCTCTGAATCTTCTCCGCGTCCTCGTCGGGAATCTCGATGCCGAACTCCTCCTCGAATCGCATGACCAGTTCCACCGTATCCAGGGAGTCCGCGCCGAGGTCATCAATAAACTGGGCATTCGCGGTGACTTCACTCTCCTCCACGCCGAGCTCATCGACGATAATCTGTTTAACCTTGTCCTCAATTGATTCTGCCATTTGTTCCTCCAGTATTGAGTTTGGTGGATGGGTCGATTACATATACATCCCACCGTTGACATTGATTACCTGACCGGTAATATAGCCTGCCTCATCCGAGGCCAGAAAAGCAACTGCTGAAGCGACATCCTGATCGAGACCGGGACGTTTGAGTGGAATCTGGTCGAGCATCGACTGCTTGACGGCATCGGGCAGGCCGGCCGTCATAGGTGTCTCGATGTATCCCGGGGCGATGGCGTTGACCGTGATGTTCCGCGATCCATACTCGCGGGCGACCGCCTTGGTGAGGCCGATCACGCCGGCTTTCGCGGCGATGTAGTTGGCCTGGCCGACGTTTCCGGACTGGGCGACGACCGAGGTGAGGTTGATGATCCGGCCGCGACGCGCCTTGGTCATCTGCGGCAGCACCTGCTGGATCATCAGAAATACTCCGGTCAGGTTGGTCTCGATCACCTCGTTCCAGTCATCGCGCTTCATGCGCAGAAGCAGCCCGTCACGGGTGATGGCCGCGTTATTGACGAGGATCGAGATCTGACCAAGTTCGGCCACCGTCTTCTCGACGGTGGCTTTGATCTGTTCCGCGCTGCCCATATCGCCGGGGACGGCGATTGCTCGTCGCCCCAGCGCGCGAACCTCGACGGCCACCGCTTCGCATTTCTCGGCAGAGCGGGCCATAATCGCCACATCCGCACCAAGTTCCGCCAGCGCGAGCGCGGCGGCGCGTCCGATGCCCTGGGAACCTCCCGTCACCAGCGCGATCTGTCCTTGCAGATTGAACATGATTGTTGGTCTCCTCTCTTCAGTTACCAAAGGCTGCCAGCAGGCCGGCTTCGTCTTCGCAGTGCACCAGGGTCACCTCGACGCCGGCTTCGCGGGCGATCGATTTGACCAGTCCCAGCAAAACCTTGCCGGGGCCAACCTCGACAAAGGTCGTCACGCCCTGATCGAAAAGCTGGCGCACCGAGTCGGTCCAGCGCACCGGAGCCGCGATCTGGCGCAACAATCCGGCACGGGCCGCCTCACCGGAGGTGATGAGCGTCGCGTCGACATTATTGACGAGAGGAACCGCAAGGTCGGAGAAGGAAGTCCCGGAGAGGGGCTCGGCCATGGCCTCCTGGGCCGGGCGCATCAATGGGGAATGGAAAGGGGCGCTGACTTTGAGGATCGGGGTCTGCCGGGCCCCGCGCGCCTTGCACTCGACGGTTGCCCGCTCGATCGCTTCACGATGTCCGGCGATGACGACCTGGACCGGTGAGTTGAAGTTGGCGGGCTGACAGACCTGACCTTCGGCAACCTTCTGACAGGCGCTGACCACCTCCTCCGCCGCCAGGCCGAGAATGGCGGCCATCGCGCCAACCCCGACCGGCACCGCCTCCTGCATAGCCTGGCCACGCCGTCGAACCAGCCGCACCGCATCGCTGAGCGTCAGGCTGCCGGCGGCGACGAGCGCCGAATACTCGCCCAGACTGTGACCGGCGACGAAATCGGGACGGAGCCCGCGCTCGCTCAGCACCCGGTAGGCGGCGACCGACGCGGTCAGGATCGCCGGCTGGGTGTTCGCCGTCAGGTTCAGATCCTCCTCCGGACCTTCAAAACAGAGTCTGCTCAGTGAAAAATCGAGGGCCTGATCGGCTTCGAGAAAGATCTCCCGCGCCGCTTCGTGACGATCTACGAGATCCTTCCCCATCCCAACCTGCTGTGATCCCTGCCCGGGAAACATGAAGGCGACTTTACTCATACTTGTTGGTTGTTTCGATGATGTTGAGATCTGACTCGATCCGCTCGTTGAGTTGGGCCTGGTGGAACTCTTTGGCCACGCGCACGGCGTTGCGGATTGCCTTGACGTTGGAACTGCCGTGACAAATGATGCAGATCTGCTTGCAGCCCAGCAAGGGGGCCCCGCCGAGCTCGGAATAGTCGAGCCGCTTCTTCACGCTGCGGAAGGCATTGAGCGAAAGCATGCCCCCGATCTGCGTCACGACCGTCTGGCCCATCTCGGTCTTGAGAAGGGTCATAATGGCCTCGACCAGCCCCTCGCTCGTCTTGAGAATGACGTTGCCGGTGAAACCATCGGAGACGATCACGTCAACCTCGCCCGTGAAGACATCCCGCCCTTCAACGTTGCCGAGAAAATTGATCGGCGCCGTTTTCAGCAGAACCGCCGCCTCTTTGATCAGCTCGGTTCCCTTGAACTCCTCCTCGCCAATGCTCATCAATCCGACGCGCGGGTTGCGCACTCCAAGGATCGAGCGGGAGTAGATGGCGCCCATGATCGCGAACTGTTTGAGGTGGTGGGCCTTGCATTCGGCATTGGCTCCGACGTCGAGCAGAACCGTTCCCCGGCCCGACAGGGTTGGAAAGATGCCCGCGAGAGCCGGACGATCGACGGAGGGCAGCGTGCCCATAACAAGTTTGGCGGTCGCCATGACCGCGCCGGTGTTTCCGGCGCTGACCAGCCCATGGGCTTTTCCTTCCCGGACGAGCCGGGCGGCCACGCGGATCGATGAGTCACGCTTGCGCCTGACGGATTGGGCGACCGGGTCGTCCATGGTGATTACTTCGCTGGCGTGGACAATGTCGATGTGGAGACGCTTCTCGCGTGGATTGGGAACGCCAAGGCGTTGCAGCTCCGCGCGGATGCGCTCCTCCTGGCCAACCAGGATAATCTTTACCCGGAGATCGCGCGCGGCCTGGATCGCGCCTTCAACCTCAATGGCGGGAGCATTGTCTCCGCCCATGGCGTCAACCGCAATGGTAGTGAGCATCGGGAGGGGTCTTAATGCGGATTGAGGGGTGAAGTGGGGATTTTGGTCCCGTTCGACTCCACCCCTCATGATTTAGGACTAGATGCCCTGCTTGTCGATGACAACGCGGCCATCATAGAACCCACAAGACGGGCAGACGCGGTGCGGCAAGCGCATCGAACCGCAGTTGGAGCAGGAGACGACGCTCGTCCTCTTCAGCGCGTCATGGG
>JBEAVZ010000417.1:0-6078 GCA_041160645.1 Acidobacteriota bacterium | reverse complement strand
GGCCAGGTCGACGTAACGGGGAATACCCGCACCGGCGTCGGCAGGGAGATCTCTTACTTTGGCGATCCCAAAGAGGTCAATTATGGAGAGGTGGTGCAGGCACTGACCCTCTATGGCCTGGTCAAGGGCGATCAGGCGGCGCTGGCCGTGGCTGATCGAGTCTTTGGCTACTGGAAATCGAGTCGCTGATGGCCTCAAGTGGCCAGCTTGACCAGCTTGACCAGCTTGACCGGCTTTAATTCATCCAAATCCTCTCCGCCGACCCTGGCTGGTCAATACCGGCAGGAGATCACTTGCTGGACATTTCTGAAGCATCTGTGGCATAACCTCTCGGACAGTTCTGTCCACATCAAAGCAGTTTGAAGACAATCAGAAGACGGAGAATCTCATGCAGACCGGAAAAGTGTACGATGCGATCGTCGTGGGATCGGGTGCGGCGGGGGGAATGGCGGCCTACTTGCTGACCAAGGCCGGAATGAACGTCCTCGTGCTCGAGGCCGGGCCGAAGCTCGACCTCTACAGTGATTTCAAGACGCATGCCTGGCCATACGAAGAGAAGTATCGCGGGCGGATCTCGCCGCGCGATGCCCATAATTACAAGTATGGATTTGCCGATGGCTACACGACGCACATCTATGCGCGGCTCGATGAGAACCCCTATTCGACACCCGAAGGGAAGCCCTTCGATTGGGTGCGGGCGCGGGCGGTTGGTGGGCGGACTCTGGTCTGGGGGCGGGTTGCGCTGCGAATGAGCGAGTATGATTTCAAGGCGGCGAGCCATGACGGATATGGCGACGACTGGCCGATCACCTATGACGATCTGAAGCCATACTATGACGATGTCGACCGGTTGATCGGCATCATGGGGACGAACGAGGGACTGCGGCAATTGCCGGACGGGATCTTTCAGCCGCCACAGCCGATGCTCTGCGGAGAGATGGTGCTGAAGCGCGGGGTGGAGAAGACGGGGCGGCGGCTTATTCCGACCCGGGCCGGTGTGATCAGCCGCAAGCTCGCCCACAACAAGTACCGGTCAGCCTGCCATTACTGCGGGACCTGTGGACGGGGCTGTGATGTCGGAGCGATGTTCAATTCACCGACCGGACTGCTTGCGCCGGCCAGTGACACGGGGCGATTGACGCTTCGTTCAGACGCCGTGGTCCGTGAGGTGCTGCTCGATCCGCGGACGGGCCGGGCACGCGGGGTCAGCTTTGTCGACCGAACCTCGAAGAAGGACTACACAGCTCTCGCGAAGGTGGTCGTGCTGGGCGCCTCGACACTCGAGTCGACGCGGATCCTGCTCAATTCGAAATCCCGGAACCATCCCACGGGACTGGCCAATTCGAGTGGCGTTCTCGGGCGCTATCTCCACGATCATACCTGGGGAGTCAGTTTTACCGGACTGCTCAAGGACTTCAAGGGGCGCGAGATCGTCAATGAGGACGGCCGTCCGCAGGGCACATACATTCCTCCGTTTCGCAATCTGGACAAGGGATCGAAGCAGCAGAAGTATGTGCGGAGGTATGGCTACCAGTGCGGGAGCGGCGCGGGGATCTTCCCGGGGCATGCCAGGTCGACCGCCGGGTTCGGAAGTGAGTTCAAGTCGGAGGTGCGGGCATTGCAGCCGGCCTTTGTGCGAATGGCGGCGTTTGGCGAGGTGCTGGCGCGGAAGGAGAACCACGTGCGGATCGATCCGGAGCTGAAAGATGCCTGGGGCATCCCCTCGCTGAAGATCGATATCGAGTATGGCGACAATGAGCAGAATCTGACCAATGACGCGATCGATTGTGCCCACGAGATCTTCGAAGCGGCCGGGGTTGAGCTGATCAGCGAGAATACGAAGATGTACCCGCCGGGGCACAGTATTCACGAGGTGGGCACGGCGCGTATGGGGGATGATCCAAAGACCGCGGTGCTCAACAAGTACAATCAGGCGCATGACGTGAAGAACCTCTTCGTGGTCGATGGGAGCTGTTTCGTCTCGAGTGGATGCGTCAATCCGACGCTGACGATTCTGGCGCTGGCGATGCGGTCGTGCGACTACCTGATCGAGCAGATGAAGCGGGGAGAGCTGTAGCATGAAACGCTGGCTGGCGATACTCACGATTCTGCTCTGTCTGCGCGGAGGGCTGGCGGGGACGGCTCGACCGGGCGGAAGTTCGGCGCGGCGTCCCAACATCATTGTCATTTTGACGGATGACCAGGGTTATGGTGATGTTAGTCGCCACGGCAATCCGATACTGAAGACGCCGCATCTCGATCGATTGCATGACGAGTCGGTCCGGTTGACCGATTTCCACGTTAGTTCGACCTGTGCGCCGACCCGCGCGGCAATTCTCTCCGGTCGGCATGACTTCCGGAACGGGATCACGCATACCATCTTCGAGCGGGAGCGCATGTCCCTGCGCACGACAACGATTGCCGAGGTGCTGCGCGGCGCGGGGTACCGGACCGGGATCTTTGGCAAGTGGCATCTGGGAGATGAGCCGGCCTACCGGCCTGACCGGCGGGGTTTCGAGGAGACCTTCATCCACGGCTGTGGTGGAATCGGACAGAGCTATGTCGGGTCCTGCGGTGACGCGCCGGGAAACTCATACTTCAATCCGGTCATCCTTCATAACGGGGTCTTCGAGGCGACGAAGGGGTACTGTACCGATGTCTTCTTCAACCGGGCGATGGGGTGGATTCGTGAGGTGAAGGGGCGACCATTCCTCGCGTTCATTACGCCCAACGCGCCGCACACTCCGCTCGATGTCCCGGCGGAGTATGAGAAGCTCTATGCGGGCAAGGTTCCGCCCAATACGGCGAAGTTCTTTGGAATGGTCCAGAACATCGATGACAATCTCGGCCGGCTGCTGGCCATGCTCGAGGCGGAAAAGCTGGATCGGGAGACGCTCGTCATCTTCATGAACGATAATGGCGGGACGGGTGGAGTGCCGGTCTGGAACGCCGGGATGCGCGGAGCGAAGAATACGCCCTACATTGGAGGAACGCGGGCGATGAGTTTCTGGCGCTGGCCGGGTCGGTTGACGCCCGGTGAGCGCTCAAACCTGAGCGGGCACGTCGACGTCTTTCCAACGCTGGCGGAGTTGGCGGGGGTGAAGCTGCGCGGATCGCTGCAGGCGCAGGTCGAGGGGCGCAGCCTCGTTCCGTTGTTGCAGAGCGCGTCAGCCGCCTGGCCCGAGCGGATCTTTGTGCGCCACATTGGCCGCTGGCCGCAGGGAGCCGATCCACGCGGATTCAAGTATGGGCCGGTCAGTGTGCGAAACCAGCGCTGGCAGCTGGTCAATCCGGGACGTGAGAATGCGCGCCAGTGGGAACTCTATGATCTGGTGGCCGATCCAGGGCAGAAGAGTAATGTGGCCGCGGATCATCCACAAGTGGTCCGACAGCTGGAAGCAGCGTACGATCGCTGGTGGGATGACGTTCAGCCCTTTCTGGTCAATGAGAGGGCGACACCACCATCGGTCAATCCGTACCATACGCAATACTGGAATCAGTATCAGGGGCCGGGGCCGAACAATATTCCCCCGGGGACAAACCTGATGAAGTCTCCCTGACTCCCGGGGTGGGTGAAGAGAGGATCGAGACGGCTATGAATAGTGATTTGTCGCGCCGCCAATTTATGGGAGCGGGCCTGCTGGCTGGAGCCGTTATGGCGATGCCGGCGATCGACCGCCGGGTTGCCGAGCGATTCGCGAAGATCGATGCGATACTGCAACAGCCGGTGTTGAAGCGGGAGCTCTTCAAGACGCCGGTGATCATCGAGTCGATCGAACTGCTGCGACTCGATGGCAAGTATCTCTGTCGGGTTCGGTCAAAGGATGGGGCAGAGGGCATCGCGGTCGCCCACAGCACGATGGATCGGCTCTTTCCGATCTTTCTGCGCAACATCAGGCCATTCTTTCTGGGCAAGGATGCGCGGGAACTCGATCTGATTCTCGAGCGGGTCTACGTCTACGACTTCAACTTTCGGCTCAACGGACTGGCGCTCGGGTTGCCGCTGGCGACCCTCGAATTTGCGATCCTCGAGATGCTTGGAAGAATTGCCAGTCGCCCGGTTGCGGCGCTGATTGGGCAGGTCGAGCGACCAGAGGTTGCGGTCTACATGGCCACGGAATGGCGTGAGAAGCCGGTGGAGGAGTCGCTCGCCCTGATCCGCGAGGCGGTCGCTGAACATGACATCCACGCCCTGAAGATCAAGGTCGGTGGCCTGATGTTCATGACGACCGATATGTATGCGGTCGGGCCGCCAGGGCGGACGGAGAAGATTGTCCCGGCAGTGCGAAAGATCTTCGGTGACCGGATGACGATCTATGCCGATGCGAACGGCTTCTACGATCTGCGCGAGGCGCTGCGGGTCGGACGACTGCTTGAAGAGTACCGGTTCGCCTACTTCGAGGAGCCAGTCATGTTCGATCATCTCGAGGAGCTACGCGAGCTGACCCGAAGGCTGCGCATCCGATTGCCAACGGCGAACAGGACTACAGTTTTTACGGCTTCAGGTGGCTGCTGGCCAACGATGGGATCGATGTGGTGCAGCCGGACAACTACTATTTTGGCGGCATGATCCGTTCGGTCAAAGTGGCGCGTATGGCGGCCGCTTTCGGAAAGACGATCATTCCGCATATGTCCGGAGGCGGGCTCGGATTTTTCTACAATGTGCAGCTCGTCTCAGCCCTCCCGAATGCGGGCGAGCATCATGAGTTCAAATCCTTCAAGACCCACGTCAGGTTTGAGAGTCGGACCGCGCCCTTGAAAGTGATCGATGGAAAGATCAAGGTCCCCACCGGGCCGGGGTTCGGCGTCGACCTCGATCCGGAGTGGGTGGCCCGCCACGAACTGGTCAGAGGCTGACCGCGCCGCCTATGGCAGGGGTTGGAGGAAGTAGCGCCGGTTGTTGAGCAGCAGCTGTTGCGGGCTCGCTCCATTGGCGATCGTGTAACTTGTCGTCCCCTCGCTGCCATTGAGAATGAGGACGGGATTGTTGCCCTGCAGCGTAATCTTCCAGGTGCCGGCGTCTCTTCTCAATCCACCATAGGTGCCGGTGCCCACTCCACCCTGTGAGACCATCCCCGTATTGCTCTGGTAATCGAAACGACCATTGGCGTAGAGGTTGAGGTCGACCCGCTGACTGCCGTAACTGTCGGTCTGGAGGAAGAGCAGTTTCCGGCCAGTGAGGCGATCCGTCCACTGGCGGGCGAGCGGCGGCGTCTCGGTTCGGGCGAAGCGGACGCTGTCGGCAATGGCCCGGGCAATCGTCAGGTAGTCCGGATTGGGTGAGTAGCTGCCATAGTTGATGGTGACCACCATTCCTCCGCCATAGGGAGAGAAGACGGTTACCAGTTCGAGGTTGACCGGCTGTTGACGGGCGCTTCCGGCAAATCTGGCGTAGGCGATATTGGCGCTCAGTTTGCGCGCCTGGACCCGAATCTGGGTATTCTCCTGCGGATTGTTGATGTCGCTCGCCTGGGCGATGGCGCGATCGATGTCGTTCTCGTTGTGGCTGCTGATGATCATGGTGACCGGGCTTTCACGGTGGCGGAGGATAAACCCGCCGTTTTCCGGGGTCGCCTGCCATCCCGCCGGGAGGGTAAAGGTGAAGGCTCCGCCTGGATCACGCAGGAGGCTCTCTCCGGGAGTTGGCGTTGCGCCGGTCGTGTTACGCGGTGATGAAGATTGGCCCGGGGCGGGGCGGCTGGCTGGAAGAGGCTGCCGGACCACGGCCAGTTCGACGCCCTCGGACGAGAGCGTGTAGCTCTCATCCTGTCCGCTGAGGGAGAAAGGCACCTGGCGTCCCTGGAAACTGTAGACTCCGCTCAGCTGGTCGGCCTGACCCGACTTGGAGGCGGGGCGCCGATTGGCATTGGCCGTCAGGGGGTACTGCGCACCCTGGTAGATGAACTCGCCGACGTATCCATCGGTCGACTTCCGGATCTGCACGACAATGTTGTACTGTTGATTCGCGTAGATGCCAGAGAATCGATCATTACCCTGGGCGGTTACGCCGGGGGTAGCCAGCAGCGCCATTACCAGCAAGAGTAGTGTCTTCATCGGTTGGTCACCTTGGTTGTCTGG
>JBEAVZ010000412.1:0-6501 GCA_041160645.1 Acidobacteriota bacterium | reverse complement strand
GGCGCCGCCACTGGCGGAACAATTGGTTTGAGAACGACGACTCTCGTCGCCGGCTCGGGTGCGGCGGGCGCACTCGGCGCTGACTCGGCTGGCGGCGGCGGTGCGGCAGGCTGGGCGCCGCTGGGCTCGGCTTCCGCGACCAGCTCAGACCGGGTCTCGGCCTCACCCAGACCAGGCGAACCAGCCGGTGCAGAGGACGCCGGCGGGTGCTTGATCAAACGCGCCCGATGTGTCGCTGTCGCCTGCTCCTTTTTTGGATAGTACTTTTCACGAATCCGGGCCGCGATCACGTCGTCGACTGAATTCGAGGGCACACTGACATCGACACCCATCATTCGGGCATCGTCAAGCACTTTCTTGCTCTCCAGTTTCAGTTCCTTTGCTAAATCGTAGATTCTGACCTTATTCCCCATTGATACCTTTCAGAAAGGACAGCGCCTCCAAACATTCTGCCTGGCGTGATCCGTTCAATCGATCCCGCCGGCGCTGACATTTCCTGAAGTAAGCTCAAGTAATCAGCATCTGCCTGGCGGGGCAGCGGGATCATCCTTACCGGTGATTGTCTCCGAACGCACATCCCGATTAGCGTTCGGACGGTTAAAGAACACTCGGCGGAACGGGCTATTCATGAGCCTCATTCGCCTCGCTCGAAACTTCCGGCTCTTCTCCACTCACCACCGCGTCCGCAGACTCCTCGTCGACCGCGGCGACCGTCCCGGCGCCCGCTTCATCGGCTTCGTCAGCTTCATCGGGCTCATCGGCATCACCGGCTTCAACAGAGTCGTCCGCCCCATTCTCCTGGGCCTCCTGGGCCTCCTCGTCAGCCCGCTTGCGGCGGGCCTCAGTGATGGCCACGGCCATCTCGAGCAGCTCCTGCGCCTCGTCGATACTCAGATCGAGCCAGTCGGAGATGTCGTCAATCGAGGCTTCAGCCAGCTGCTCGATCGTTTCAATGCCGTGCTCGGAGAGGATGGCGTAGTCACTGGCCGAGATCCCCTCGATCGAAGCGAGGGAGACGACACTGGCCGTGATCATCTGCTCCATCTGCGAGGCGATCTCGCGCTTCATCTCTTCCTCGCTGCGGATATCGATGTCCCAGCCGACCAGCTTGGCGGCGAGACGAACGTTCTGGCCGCGCTTGCCGATCGCCAGACTCTGCTGGTCATTCTCGACCGTCACCTGGAGCTTGCGCGACTCAAAGTCGATGACAGTGACCCGGCTCACCTTGGCGGGCGAGAGGGCGTGGGCGGCGAAGATCGCCGGATCCTCTGACCATTCGATGATATCGATCTTCTCGCCCCGCAGCTCGCGGATGATCGATTGGACACGCGATCCCTTCATGCCGACGCAGGCGCCGACCGGATCGACGTCACGCTCGTTGGAGACGACGGCAATCTTGGCCCGTTCACCCGGCTCACGCACAGCGGCCTTGATGACCACCGTACCATCGTAGATCTCCGGCACCTCCATCTCAAAGAGGCGGCGCAGAAGATCCGGGCTCGTCCGGGAGACCTCGACCTGCGGCCCCTTGATGTCGCGGTGCACATCGCTGATGACGACGCGAATCCGCTCACCCTGGGAGAAGGCCTCGGCTTTCGATTGCTGGGTCTTGGGCATGAAGGCCTCGATGCCGGCGCCGATATCGACGATCATCCGTCCGCCTTCAAACCGCTTCACAAACCCGTTGATCAGCTCGCCGACCCGATTGATATACTCGTCGTAGATCATGTTCCGCTCGGCCTCGCGGACCTTCTGGAGAATGATCTGCTTGGCGGTCTGGGCGGCGATGCGTCCCAGATCCTCCATCGGGCGGGGAAGTTCGAGCATGTCACCGACCTCGGCCCCTTCGCCGACCTCGGCGTTGGCCTCGTCAACGGTCATCTCGCGGGATGGATCGGCCACCTCCTCGACGACCGTCTTGACCGCGTAGAGTTCAATCGTCCCGGAATCGGTATTGTACCGGGCGTGGAGATCCTCGCCGGACTTGAACTGCTTACGCGAGGCGGTGACGACCGCATCCTCGATCGCACTGATGATGACCTGTGGATCGATCTTCTTCTCTCTGCTGAGAACCTCGATATTCTGCGCAATCGAGCTTAATGAGTTCATATCGATTCATTCGTCGCGATCCACCGGGTGGATCTGTTGCGGTTCAATCTCCACCCAGGCCTTGGTGATCAAGGCGAGTGGGATTAGGTGTCGGACGCCGGTCGGCTCTTCGAGGACCGCTGCCAGCTCACCTGTGCGGTCGAGCCCAACCAGTCTTCCGTGAAAATTTCGTTGTCCGGCGATCGGCTCAATTGTCCTGATGTGGGCTGGGAGGCCGGCAAATCGTTCGTAATCAGCCTCACGGTAGAGCCCGCGATCGAGACCGGGCGAGGCCACTTCGAGCATATACTGACTGGGAATGACATCCTCGACATCGAGCGTCAGCCCCAGCTTCTCGCTCACCGTCGCGCAATCATCGATCGTCACGCCGCCGGGTTTGTCGATTAGCACCTTGAGGATCGGTCGTCGCCCTCCGGAGAGTTCAGCATGAACCAGCTCAAGCCCCTCGCGGGCTGTGACCTTCTCGACGATCTCCTGTAACCGCGAATCGAGCTTCAACTCTCCCCCGTTGATCCTAAATCTGCTGCCCCAGGCTCAGCTACCTAAACTTGGCTCCCACAACTTTGCTAACCAAGCTGTGCTTCCCATGCTTTATTAACCAAGCGGTGCGGGCATCAGTAATTTGGCTGACAAAAAAGGTGGGCGCGAGCCCACCTTCACAGTAAAACGAATCATAGCCCTTCGTCAATTATTAAGCAAGACCCTCTCGTAAAAACTCGCCTCGCGTCTGACTTTCCGGGCCTGACGCTATTCCCGGGTAAGCTGACGGTACTTGAGACGGTGGGGCTGATCGGCCGCCGTGCCGAGGCGGGCGTGGCGATCGGCCTCGTACTCAGAGTAGTTGCCATCAAACCAGACGACGCGGCTCTCGCCCTCGAAGGCGAGGATGTGGGTGGCGATGCGGTCGAGGAACCAGCGGTCGTGGCTAATGACTACCGCGCATCCGGCGAAGTTCTCGAGCGCCTCCTCGAGAGCGCGCATGGTGTTGACATCGAGGTCATTGGTCGGCTCGTCGAGGAGGATGACGTTGGCCCCGGCCTTGAGCATCTTCGCGAGGTGCACCCGGTTGCGTTCGCCGCCGGAGAGGCTGCCGACCTTCTTCTGCTGATCGGAGCCGGAGAAGTTGAAGCGGGCGACATAGGCGCGCGAATTGACCTGGCGGTTGCCGAGCGCGACCGTATCCTGGCCATCGGAGATCTCCTCCCAGATCGAGGCCGCGGGGCGCAAGGTGTCGCGGCTCTGGTCGACATAGGCGAGGCTGACCGTCTCGCCGATCCGGAAGGTGCCGGCATCGGGCTGCTCCTGGCCGGTGATGAGACGGAAGAGGGTGGTCTTCCCCGCTCCGTTCGGTCCGATCACCCCGACGATACCGCCGGGCGGAAGCTTGAACGTCAGGTTGTCGAAGAGCAGCTTGTCGCCATAGGCCTTGCTGACGGCGTTGGCCTCGATGACGATGTCGCCGAGCCGCGGTCCCGGTGGGATATAGAGTTCGAACTCGGCGGCCTGCTTGTCGACCTCCTGGTTGAGCATCGACTCGTAGGCGTTGATGCGGGCCTTGCTCTTGGCGTGACGGGCCTTGGGAGCCATGCGGATCCATTCGAGTTCGCGCTCGAGGGTCTTCTGGCGCTGGGTCTCCGCCCGCTCCTCCTTGCGGAGCCGCTCCTGTTTCTGATCGAGCCACGAGGAATAGTTTCCCTTCCATGGGATTCCCTGGCCGCGATCGAGTTCGAGAATCCAGCCGGCGACGTTGTCGAGAAAGTAACGATCGTGGGTGACGGCGATGACCGTCCCGGGATACTGCTTGAGGTGGTGTTCGAGCCAGGCGACAGTCTCCGCGTCGAGATGGTTGGTCGGCTCATCGAGCAGCAGGATCTCCGGCTGCTTGAGCAGCAGTCGACAGAGGGCGACGCGACGCCGTTCACCTCCCGAGAGGACGCCGATCAGCGTCTCGCCGGGCGGGCACCGCAGGGCATCCATGGCCATCTCGAGCCGGCTGTCGAGATCCCATCCACCGAGGGCCTCGAGCTGATCCTGAACCTCACCCTGGCGATCGAGCAGGGCGGTCATCTCATCGTCAGACATCGGTTCGGCAAAGCGCGCGTTGATCTCATCGTATTCGCGCAGCAGATCGACGACCGGCTGAACCCCCTCCTCGACTATCTGGCGAACGGTCTTCGCTTCATCGAGCCGCGGTTCCTGCTCGAGGTAGCCAATCGCATAGCCGGGCGAGAGAACGACCTCTCCCTGGTACTCCTTGTCGACGCCGGCGATGAGACGCAAGAGCGAACTCTTTCCCGATCCATTGAGTCCGAGAACTCCGATCTTGGCGCCATAATAGAAGCCGAGGTAGATATCCTTGAGGACAGCCTTTTTATCGTAAAACTTGCTGACCCCGACCATTGAAAATATAACCTTATCCGGTGGCTGACTCATTTTTCTCCTGTTTGACAGTCCGTGCGATCGATCGCTGTCGATCTACCTGAGACGATTTATTCGGCTTAGGATACCGCATAACATCTCGACATCATAATGGCTCATCCCAAATTTCATAAAGGTCGCGCGCAGTCGCCGGGTCAGATCAGGTTCGTTGCCCGGCAGGATGAAATCGATCTTCCGGAGTGTCTCGAGGGCGAGGGTAAGGGCCCGTTCGACCGCCCCGGCAGTGGCCAAGGTCGGTGGACACGGGGCAATCTCGCGCTGGGCCGACTCGCGGACCAGCTCATAGCAGCAGACGGCGACGGCCTGGCCCAGATTCATCGAGGGGCATCCCGGCCGGGTCGGAATGCTCATGAGCCGGTGGCAATGGCTCAGATCCTCATTGACGAGACCGTGCTTCTCCGATCCGAAGACCAGGGCAACGCGTTCGGTCGCCAGCCGCGGATCGTGGCTGAGATCGAAGGGGGTGAAGAGCGCCTGCTTCTCTTCGACGCGCGTTCGGTCGAGGGTGCCGATAACCAGGGTTCGATCTTCGATCGCCGCGCTGAGGGTCGGGACGACGCGGGCCCGCGCGAGGAGATCCTCGGCCCGGACCGCCGCGGTAACTTCGGCCCAGACTGGCGGATGGGGCGCGACGACGACGAGATCGGTAAAGCCAAAGTTCTTCATCGCCCGCGCCACGGCCCCGATGTTGTTCGGATCACGCGGGTGGACAAGAATGATCCGGCAGTCGATCATGACGCCGCCACCATTCTGAGCCGCTGCCGAAAGGGCGTAAAACCGGACAGGGTGAGCGGGATCGCGTTCTCGATCGGCGGTTCTGCTCCGCGCAGATTGGCCCAGCGGTGGTCGGCCCGGCCCGGCCCGATCGTCCAGTCCGCTTTATTGAGCCGATATTTTGCGCTCCCGCCAGCGAGAAAGGTCGTCCCGTTGGCGACGACCAGCTGGCCGTCCGGGCCGGCGACGATCTCTCCGCCGGGGCGGAACCAGAACTCGAGGGCAACCGGCACCCGCTCCGTCCCCTCGATCACCACCTCCAGCTCGAAGCCGCGCTCGAGCGGCGTCAATCGCACCTCCGTCTTCAACTGGCAGATGTGCGAACGCTGGCGGCGATTCCGGTCGAGCTTCTCCCAGTCGGGTTGCGGAATCCCCTCCCCGGCTGAGAATGGCTGGTAGTAGCCTGCTTCCAGCTCCTGGCGCAGCACCCAGGTCTCCCCTTCCCGCTCCAGTCGCCGCCCGACAAACTGCCCCTTGCCAAAGAAGGCGCTCGCCAGCCGAACTGCTTCGATCACCACTCCGCCACTGCGGACGGAGAGGAAGCGTGAACTTTTGGCGACGATCGTCGCACTGAGTGAACCACGGCGGATCCGCACCACATCCGATTCGCGGAAATGGCGCAGGTAGTTGTCGGGGAGCGGCGCACGGGTGACCTTCTCCCCGCGCAGCTCCGGTCTGAGCATCAGCTCGGCCAGTTCGAGGGCAAGCGAGACCTGCGTCGGTCGCTCCTGCGCCTGGCGGACGATCTGGTCGGCCATCGTCGCCATCCGCCCGTCCTGGTCGCGCGTCGCCATAACCCGGTAATGGAGATAGTAGTTGCCGGGCCAGGCGCGGAGCAGCTTATCCTGCCGCCGCGAGTAGTCGGTGACCACCTCACCATCGGCGCCATCAGGCCCAGTTGGCCCAGTTGGCCCAGATGGCCCAGTTGGCCCAGTTGGCCCAGTTGGCACAGTTGGCCCGCACGGATGAATGCAGTAGAGCATCATGGTCAGGTTGCGCCGGACCGGATCGAAGAGCTCCGGACGATCGAGCGCTTCGGCCATCGTCAGCAGCGCCCGGTTCGAGACTGCGTTGTAGATCGCGTTGCTCAGTTCGGTGTACTCGCCATCGGCGTTGCAGTCGACGCCTTCGGCCAGCCAGGCCTCGATCCGCTGCCGGTAGAGCGGGACGCGAAAGAGC
>JBEAVZ010000094.1:0-8471 GCA_041160645.1 Acidobacteriota bacterium | reverse complement strand
GCCATCGGCCAGCAGCCAGCGGCCATCGGCCAGCAGCCAGCAGCCAGCGGCCAGCGGCCATCGGCCAGCGGCCAGCGGCCATCGGCCAGCGGCCAGCGGCCAGCGGCCATCGGCCAGCGGCCATCGGCCAGCGGCCATCGGCCAGCGGCCATCGGAAAGACTCATCATTTTCTGCCCTCACCAGCGGCTCGTCTGTGGGGGGGGCAGTTGCTTGCAGATGTAATGGAGAATGGGAAGCCGTATGCGATTTAGACTTTTCACGCCTTCGATGACACGGGTCACTGTTCTGACAGTGGCTCTGACGCTGCTCTCTTCGACTTTTCTGCCGATGGCCGGATGGGCCCAGGATGAACAGAAAAAGAAGAAGAAGCAGGGAAATGAATCGGTCAAGAGCGTCTATAAGCGCTGGGTGGATGAGGATGTCCGCTGGATCATCACCGATGAGGAGCGGAAGACCTTCAATACTCTGAAGACCGACGATGAGCGCGAGCAGTTTATCGAGCAGTTCTGGCTGCGTCGCGATCCGGATCCCGACACGGATGTCAATGAGTACCGCGAAGAGTACTATCAGCGCATCGCCTATGCGAATGAGCGCTACACCAGCGGTATTCCCGGATGGAAGACCGATCGCGGGCGGATCTATATTATGTTTGGCAAGCCCGATCAGACCGAATCCCATCCCTCCGGTGGCAGCTACAATCGCCCGATCTGGGAGGGTGGGGGAACGACGGCGACCTATCCGTTCGAGATCTGGTGGTATCGTTATATCGAGGGAGTTGGGTCGGATATCGAGATCGAATTCGTCGATCCGACCGGGTCGGGCGAATACCGTATCGCCCGCAACGCGAACGAAAAGGACGCCTTGCTCTACACTCCGAATGCTGGTTTGACCCTCGCCGAGCAGCTCGGCCTCTCGTCGAAGGCTGACCGTATCGCCTTTGGCCAGTTTGGTCCAAACGGGATGGGGCCGAACAACCAGATGTTTGGTCTGCGGGCCCAGGACCAGCCCTTTGAGCGGCTGGCGCGGATGGCCGCGTTGCAGCGTCCACCAAAGGTCAAGTTCAACGATCTGGCCGCCCTGGCCAATGAATCCGAACTGCCCAAGGCGAGCTTCGACGTCCTGACGGCCGGACTCAACATCAATCTGCTCCGGGTTACTGACAGTGCGGTGCTCACCTCGTTCACCGTCCAGCTTGAGAACCAGGATCTGGTCTACAAAGAGGTTGGCGGGCTTCCCCAGGCGGCGGTCAACATCTACGCCAAAGTCACCAACGTGGCAGGGCGACGAGCCGGCCAGTTTGAGGATGTCGTGACCTCCAGCTACACTCCGGAGTCGCTCGAGGTTGGCATGCAGCAGCGTTCCGCCTACCAGAAGAACGTTGTCCTGACCCCGGGCAACTACAAGATCGATCTGGTGGTCCGTGACGTCAACAGCGGCAAGACGGGGGTGATCAAGCAGGGATTTGTCGTTCCCCGCTACGAGGAGGGACGGCTCTCGACCTCGACGATGATCCTCGCTTCGCGGATCGAACCGCTCAATGGAAGGCTGGCGACCGGCCAGTTTGTTCTCGGTGCGTTGAAGGTGATTCCGAACGCGACCGGCGAGTTCAAGCAGGATCAGCCCCTCGGCGTCTATATGCAGGTCTACAATGTGGCAATCGATCAGGCCACTCTGCGCCCGAGCATCGACATCGAGTACGTGGTCAGCCAGAAAGACAAAGAGGTTCTCCGTCTGAAAGAGGATGGGAAGAATGGCCTCAGTTCGATCAATAGCCAGCAGATCACTCTGGCGCGGCTGATTCCGCTCAAGGGGCTCAAGCCCGGTTTCTATGATGTGCAGGTGATCATCAAGGACAATGTGGCAGCCCAGACGATCTCGACCGACAAGGACACGTTCCAGGTCAAATAGCCTGGCCAAAGAGGTCGGTTTCATTGCCAAAGGCCCACTCCGCGGAGTGGGCCTTTGGCGTTTTTGCCCCTCGTCAGGGAGATTGCCCGGGTCAGGGTGATTGTTTAATGGGAGAGACTCTCCTGGCGGCGCAGTCTGTTGACGAGCAGGTGGGCTTGGCGGGTTGGCTCAGGTTGCCGGTATCGGGTGGTCGTCTGCCGGACCAGGTTGAGTGCGGTGTGGAGATCGATCAGGTGGCCCGGGGAGACAAAGATTGGGTTGCTGTTCCGGCGGGTGCGCAGGACCGCCCCGATGACCTCTTCGTCGCTGGAGCCAGCCGCACGGTGGAGAAGGGGTGAATGGCTTCCGGGTTCGGGAGCCGGATCAGTGTAGTGGCCAACGAGGCGCGTCTTGGCGCAGCCGATCGTTGGCAGATCGAGAAGCAGGCCAAGGTGGGAGGCGATACCAAAACGGCGCGGGTGGGCGATTCCGTGGCCATCGAGCATGAGCAGGTCTGGTCTTCTGCGGAGCCTTTCCCAGGCCTCGAGGAGGGGAGGCGCCTCACGGAAGCTGAGCAGACCGGGAATGTAGGGGAAATCGACGGTCGTCCGGATGGCCACTGAGTCGATGATGTCGAGCCCGGGCAGGGCAATGACCACCAGACCAGCGTAGACCACCTTTGAGAAACGGTTAAATGAGATGTCCGCGCCCCCAATGGTGCGGACATCTCGGAGGTGGTTCTCGAGGTGAATCTGGTCGCGGAGTCTCCGCTGGACTTCAACTGCCGCCGTCGGAGTGAGGTTCCATTCGTGAAGATTCTGGGAATACCCGCGGGGCGCCATCGTCTCCTGATCAGACTTCGATCGAGACCAGGGTCAGATCAAAGTGGAGTTCCTGGCCCGCGAGTGGGTGATTGGCGTCGAGGGTCACGGTGTTCTCGTTCAGTTCGGTGATGACGAGGGGAATACTGCCGTCCGGGGTCTGCATCTCGATGGCCATCCCCAGCTCTGGGGTGATCTCGCCCAGTGAGAACTGGTCACGGCTGATGGTCTGGACCAGTTCCGGGATTCGTTCGCCATAGGCCTCGACCGCCGGAATGACGACATTCTTCGATTCACCAATACTCATTCCAACCAGCGCCTGGTCGAATCCCGGGATGACCTGTCCGGTGCCCACGGTGAAACCGAGTGGCTCGTTACCCTCTGAAGAGTCGAAGACCTCTCCATTGCCAAACTTACCGGTGTAGTGCACCTTGACGTTGTCACCATTTCTGACTTGCGACATCTGTTATTCTCCTCGTTAGCTTGACCTTTGCCGACACTCCCGGTCACAGTCATGACCGACCAGCGTCAGCTACGCGTTCAGGATTACACAGGAGCGCGTAAAACTCCAGACGTGCAATTTCCCGGACGTGCAATTTCCCTCCTCCCGGTTCCCAGATGCCCGGGTTCCCACCTGGCCTGATTTAAACCGAGGGGAGCCATCTTGAAAAGCGTCGACCAATGACCTAAGAATATCTGCATGAGAGCACTTCAATTCCTGAACGGACAGTTACAGCTTCGCCAAGTTCCGGTGCCTTCTGCGGCGGAAGGGGAGGCGCTGGTGAGGGTAACCATGGCTGGCATCTGTAACACGGACCTCGAGATTGTCCGTGGTTATGCCGGATTCAGCGGCACGCTTGGCCATGAATTTGTCGGGGTGGTGGAGGAGTCGTCAGATCCGGCGCTGCTAGGTTGCCGGGTGGTCGGTGAGATCAATGCCGGATGTGGAGCTTGTCAGCTCTGCCGCGCCGGAGATCCTCGCCACTGCCTGACCCGATCCGTGCTCGGGATTGTCGGGCGGGACGGAGCTTTTGCCGACTATCTTCGACTTCCGGTCAGCAACCTGCTGGTCATTCCCGATGGGGTGCCGGACCGGGCGGCCGTCTTTGCCGAGCCGCTCGCCGCCGCCGGCGAAATTCTCGACCAGGTGGCCATCGGCGCGGGGACGCGAGTCGCCGTTCTCGGCGATGGCAAGCTCGGGCAGTTGATCGCCCGGGTACTGCAGACGACAGGCTGCGAGCTTGTGCTGATCGGCAAGTACCCGGAGAAGCTTCGACTCGCTCAACAGGCGGCGATCAGGACGGTCCTCAGAGACCAGCTTGAAGTTGCGCCGGCCGACCGCTTCGACGTGGTGGTCGAGGCAACCGGGTCACCGCAGGGGTTCGAGATGGCCCTTGGATTGACGCGACCGAGGGGACAGCTGGTCCTTAAATCGACATTCCACGGGGCCGTCTCGATCGATCTGTCGCGGATAGTGGTCGACGAGATCAGTCTGATCGGATCCCGTTGCGGGCGATTCGACCGGGCGCTCGATCTGCTTGCCCGTGGCGCCGTCGATCCCCAACCGCTCATCTCCGCCGAGTATCGACTCGACGAGGGGCTGGTGGCCATGGCCGAAGCGGCCCGCAATGGTGTCGTGAAGGTCATTCTTCACCCGGCCGCGGGACATTGAGAAACCCGCTCCGGAATTTTTTGAGAGGGAGTGTTCGCAAGTGGAATTTCTGAAGGGCAACTGCTTTATTCCTGTCCCGCACGGGCAGCTTGAAGCGATTCACAAGCCGGTTGATGGCGCGACCCGGATCGCGCTGGTCCTCCATCCGCACCCACTCCACGCCGGCACCATGCACAACAAGGTTGTCTACCGCACGGCCAAGGCGCTCCAGGATGCCGGATACGAGACGCTCCGCTTCAATTTTCGCGGAGTCGGGCAGAGCACGGGCAGTTACGATCACGGAATAGGCGAGCTTGAGGACGCCCGGCTGGCCCTCGACTATCTGCTCGAGCGCCATCGAATGGTCCGCCAGCAGGAACCCGACGAGATCCTCGTCGCCGGTTTCTCTTTCGGATCGATCGTTGGACTTCGCCTCGGATGCGCTGATCAAAGAGTCGATCGGCTGATTGCCATCGGCGTTCCGGTCCGCCTGGGCAATCTCGATCGGCTCGACGAGTGCGCTAAGCCGATCCTCTTTCTCCACGGGGAGGAGGATGAGATCGCGCCGCTCGATCCGTTGCGGAGCATCCTCGCCCAGTTGCCGCCAGGCAAGCCATTCCAGCTTGCCGTGATAGCCGGGGCCGGACATTTTTTTGATCGGCACCCCGCGGAGATGATGGCCGCCGTCACCACTTTCGTCACCTAGTCAGGCGCCGCACGAGCGCCTTTGCTAAGGGAGGCCTCCGCCAACCGACCTGTCTGAATGGCGCGACTCGCCCGACCGGTAAAAAATTGTCGGTGTGCCAATTGGGTGTTGACGAGAGGGACCGGTTTGGATAGTATTGCTAAGCCTTCCACGGAAGGAAGTTATTCGACAACAAGTTCGAATTTGTGGGGCTATAGCTCAGCTGGGAGAGCGCTTGAATGGCATTCAAGAGGTCGGCGGTTCGATCCCGCCTAGCTCCACTTCCTCATCATCTACGCTCCCACCCTTATCTGAGATAACCGTTTTGAGATAGCTCTTGCTTATTGCTTCTTGCTATAGTTTAGAGATACCTCAGAAATATTTTTTGAGTTCAATCGATCCAAAAGTTCGATCGTGAGGCGGGAGGCCACCAACGGTGAGCAATCGTTGATGAAGTTCATGGTCGAGAAAGTTGAAAGGTGCGGCGGTCGCCCCTCACCTTTCGCCAGACAGGCTCAATCTTTGACACCTGGCTACTGGTATAATTCGGGATTGTATAGGACAATGAGGTTCCGCCATAAACTATAAATCTGATCTGAGCCAGCACGGTCTTCCGGCCGCCAAGGTAATCGAAGATGGAAGAAGAGACTAAGGGTGAATCAAGAGGTGTCCATCCCGGTGAGGTGGCGCCGGAGATCGATCTGCCAATGGCGACGGCTGGGCAGGTCGGTCGTTGGCAGCTGCGCGCTTTCCGCGGGCGTCCGGTCGTCCTTATTTTCTATCCCGGAGACGAGACGCCAGTCTGCACCCGACAGCTCTGCGCCGTTCGTGACCGGTGGGATGAGTACCGGCAGACGGGGGCGGAGATCGTGGGAATCAACTCTGACCATCTCGATCGGCACCGCCAATTTATCGCCAATCACAATTTCCCCTTTCCGCTCCTCTTCGATGAAGGGGGGGCGGTGGCGCGTGACTACCAGATGACCAATTTTCTGGGGGTGCGGCGAGGCGTGGTGGTGATTGACAGAGATGGAGTGGTCAGATACCGAAAGGTCGTCTTCCCGCTCTTTCGGCCATCTGATGATGAGATATTGGCGGCGATCAAGGCCCTTCACTGACAGCTTACTTTGCCGACGGGAGATCGGTAACCGAACATTCTATGACCTCTTCTTCTCACAATGCGGATGACTCTGCGCGCGCCGACAGTCTCTCGACGCGTCGCTTGCAGGGTCTGATCAATGAGCTGAGCATTGAGTTCATATCGATTCTCGATCTTGATGAACTGGTCGATCGGGTCGCGAAGCGGCTTCGCGAAGTGATCGATTTCAAGTTCTTCAACCTGTTTCTGGTCGATGAGAAGCGGGATGGACTGGTCTGGAAGAAGTCGGTTGGGTTCAAATCGGGTGAGATGGCCGCGTATGAGTTCATCCCCCTCGATCGGAGCATTGCCTCTGCCGCTGTTCGGGAGGGCCGGACGATCGTTGTCGGCGATGTCAGCCTCGATGCGCGCTACCTGGAGATCGAGACGGAGAATGAGAAGAAGCCGCGCTCGGAGATCGCGGTTCCGCTGACCCTCGTCCGCGACAACAAGATTGTTGGAGTGCTGACGATCGAGAGTTCGGAACCAAACTACTTCACACGTGATCACGAGCGGGTTCTGACGGTTCTGGGCAGACAGTTGGCGATCGCCCTCGATCACGCCCGAATCTACGATGAGCTTCGACAACGCACCCGCGAAATGCGGACCCTGATCGAGATTGGGCACGAGATTACCTCAATTCTTGAGTTGGATCACCTGCTCAATCATATCGCGCCGCTGCTTGATCGGGTGATCGACTACGAATTTCTGCTGGTTGGCCTGATCGACGAGGTGCGTGAGGAGTTTGTCTGGCACGTCGAGCTGGGCTACGGCGCCCAGAAGCACGACCGCGAGACGCGCACTCCGATGACCCGGGGCATTGTCGCCCGCGCGGTGCGCGACCGGCAGACGCAGATCGTCAATGATGTGCTGCGAGATCCTGACTACTATGTGACGGAGAACTGGCGCGGCCAGGGCCAGAATTCAGAGATCGCTGTTCCCTTGATCTACGAGGATAAGGTGATTGGCGTCGTCGCTCTCGAGAGTGGTCAGAAGAATGCCTTCAATGAGTATCACGCGCGGCTTCTCGAGAATATCGCCAACAATCTGAGCATCGCCATCGTCAATGCCCGCCTCTACCAGGAGAGGGTTGATCGGGAGCGGCAGCTCGAACGCGAAATCCTCATGGCGCGTGACGTGCAGCGTTCGATGATTCCCGCTTCCGCCCCGCACCTGAAAGGGTTCGAGATTGCGGCGCGGCTTGAGCCGGCGCTCAATCTCAGTGGTGATTTTTACGATTATGTCATGCTCTCCGACAAGCGCATGGGGATGATGATTGGCGATGTCGCCGGCAAGGGAATTCGGGCGGCGATGGGGATGGCTGCCGCCCGGAGCATTCTGAGGAGCGTCGCGCGGCGGGGTCAGGGTGGGCCTTCGCGGGTGCTCCGTGACGCCAATTTGAGGATTCACCGCGATCTGGGGAGTCAGCTGCTGTTGACGCTGGTCTATGCGGTGATCGACGCTGAGACGCGAACGCTCCAGTACTGCAATGCCGGGCACAATCCACCGCTGCTGGTCAGCGCCAATGGAAAATGGCGCGCGCTGAAGACCGGGGGATTGCTCATGGGAGTCTTTGACAAGCAGCAGTTCAAGAGTGAGACCCTTCAGCTTCAGCGGGGCGATCTGCTTCTCTTCTATACTGATGGTCTGCCGGAAGCCCACACCCCGCTGCCGGAGCGGGTCGAGTACAGCGAGCAGCGGATTCTCGATTTTCTGCTTCGCCATCGCACGCTCAAGGCCGGGACCCTGGTCGACAAGCTTCTTACCAATGTCAAAGATTTTACCAGTGGTGCGCATCAGCACGATGACCTGACCCTGCTCGCGATCAGAGTTCTCTGAACCAGTCGGTGACCCGCGGGGCAATCCAGTCGGCTTGCGTTAATTGAGCGGCGCTGAAACTGGTGGTGACGGCGAGGCAGCGCATGCCGGCGGCTTTGGCGGCGGTGACGCCGGCAATCGAGTCTTCGATCACCAGGCACTCAGCGGCGGCAAGGTCAGGCAGTATTTGCCGCAGGCCCTGCCAGGCTTTGAGAAAACCTTCGGGATCTGGCTTCGACCTTTCGACATCCTCCGCGGCGACAAGCAGCTGAAAGTGTTCGCGGATTCCACCCCCGCGCAGCGCCACCTCGATCTCGTCACGCAGTGCGCCGGAGGCGATGGCGAGAGGGTAGCGACGCCCCAGCCGGGTGATCAGATCCGGAAGGCCCGGAAAGAGCAGGTTCTGTGACCGGACGGCTTGGTGATAGTATCCGGTTTTTCGGGTGATCAGGGAGCGGATATAGTCGTGG
>JBEAVZ010000299.1:0-3667 GCA_041160645.1 Acidobacteriota bacterium | reverse complement strand
GCCTACAACCGTGTCGAGAACCTGCTCGTCGGAACGAGCGTCAATCCAGTCGAGGGAGTGCGCCTCATCGGCAACCATACCTTTCATCCACCCGAATCGACCGGCAACTCGATCTTCATTGGCTATGCGGCGGCAAGCAACCGTGATGTCGTCATCAGCAACAACTACTTCGTCGGGGGTGACACCAACCACACCTACCTGACCCGCTGGGAGCAGATCGTCTTCACCGGTAATACCCTCATCGGCGGACGAGACCTGCTCGTCCTGCAGATGCCCGCCGGGCTCAACTCCCTCGCCTACGGGCAATGGGACGACAACCACTACCTCTCACGCCACAACTCGTCGCCCTTCATCTATACCGATTCGAAGGTGAGCGGCTACCGCTCGCTCGATGAATGGCAGCGAATCACCGGCCTCGATCGACGCAGTGCCTGGCTGGCCAATCGGCAGGGTCGGCCAACCGGAAAACACATCCTGCTGCGGCCCAATCGTTACGACCGCCAACGGGCCAATCTGGCCATCTACAACTGGGAGCAGCTCGGGAGTGTCGAGGTCGATCTGCACGAATTTCTGAAGGCTGGAGACCGCTTCGTAATCCGGAATGTTCAGGACTACTTTGGGCCGCCAGTCGTCACCGCGACCTTCAATGGTCAACCCATCCGAGTCCCCATGACCGGCACCCCGACCAGCCCCGAATTCAACGCCTTTGTCATCTTCAGAAACTGAAAAGGGTTGGCCGGGAGAGTCAACTCTCCCGCCAACCCACGCAGCAGTCTTCGCCAGGTCTTACCTGACCCGCTTCCACTCCGCGGCGACCACCGGCTTGATGATCTTCGTAAACTCATCATAGGCCGGATCGAGAAAGTGGAGCTTATCCGGCAGGTAGAGCTCCATCCGTGGCGCTCCGGTCGCATCAAAGAGGGCCGGGTTGACATCGATGTAGCGCAGCCCCTTCACCTTCGCGCAATAGGCCTTCACCAATCGGTTCGCCCCATCGACCTCTCCCCACCGATCCATCTTCTGCGGAGCCTTGTTGATCGAGACGAAGAGAATCCGCGTCTGTGGCAGCTCCCGGCGCACCCGTTCGACAAACTCCTCAAAGTTTGCGGCGATCTGCGCTGGCGTCACATTGGCATTGATGTCGTTGCTGCCGCAATAGTAGACGATGACCCGGGGGCGATAAGGCAGGACAATCCGGTCCAGATAGGCCAGAATCTCGTGCGTCCGTGATCCGCCGAATGCCCGGTTAAAGACCGGCAGCGGCGCCATCTGCTCTTTGAGCCCCTTCCACAAACGGAAAATGCTGCTTCCAATGAAGAGGATCGAACGTTGGGGTGGCGGCGCCTCGCGATCCGCCTTCTCATAAGCCTCAATCGCCTCCGCAAAGCGGACCTTGGGCGGTTCATTCTCCTGCGCTACCGCCTTTGCACCGCCCAGGAGCAGCAAGAATATCAGCAACATGAACCTTTTTCGCATCGCGTCCCTCCTCAGTTGATCGCCGCCGCGGACATCGCCATAAAGGCGTTGAACTCCTCACCCAGATCCCCATCATCACTCAGCCGCTGCATGAGGATCACCCCGACCAGCTGCTTCGCCGGATCGACGAAACCATAGGTCTTGAAGAGTCCGCCATGTCCAAACGTGCCGATCGAGTTGAGCCGGAACATCCCCTCCGTATTCCGGACCACCGCCCAGCCGAGACCAAATCCAATCCCCGGCGAGAACCCCGCCTTCAGCTCACCTGTCTGCACCCGCGTCATCACCTCGACCGCCGCACGGGAGAGAATGCGTCGCCCCTCGAGCACACCACCATTGAGCATCATCTGGTAGAGGCGGAAGAGATCCGGCGCGGTGCTGTAGAGACCACCCTCAGGCATCGCGTAACGCGCCTCTGGGCGCCGATCATAGCGCTGGTCACGCACCAATCGCCCCTGCTCCAACCGGTAGATCGAGGCGATCCGTCCGGCCTTCTCCGCCGGCACGAAGAAGTGCGAATCCTTCATCCCGAGCGGTCCGAAGACCCGCTCCTCGAGGTAGATCTCGAATGGCTTTCCAGCGACCACCTCGACAATCCGCCCGAGAGTCGCGATCCCCATGTTACTGTAGCCCCACCGCGCGCCCGGCTCCGCCTCGAGCGGCTCTCTGGCAAAGGCCTCCACCGCCTCGGCCAGCGTCAGATCGCGTTTCATGAAGAGATCCTTCTGCGCCTCCGGATAACCGCCACGCATCCCCGCCGTGTGCGTCAGCAGATCACGGATCGTCACCGCCCGCGCCGGGGGACGAATCTCCTCGAGACTGCTGCCCGGCGTCGTCTCCGCCGCCTTCACCCGCAACTTCTGCTCGGCAAACGCCGGCAGATGGCGGGAGACCGGATCGGTCAGCGCAATCAACCCATTATCGACCAGCGTCATGATCGCCAGCGCCGTAATCGGCTTGGTCATCGACGCAATGTGAAAGAGTGTTCCCATCTCCACCGGCCGCTTCGATTCGAGATCCTGCACGCCCACCGCCTGCTGATGGATCACCTTGCCGCGATGGGCGATCAGCGTCACCATCCCCGCCGCCCGCCCGCGCTCGACAAAGCTCCGCATGCGCCCCGGGATCTTCGCCAACTGCACGGCATCGACAACACCTTCTGGCGTTTTGGCCGGGGCCTCTGCCGACGCCGCCATCCCCCGCCGCGCTCCCTGCTGAGCCTCAACCGTGACCAGTCCCGACAGGAGCGCCAACCCGAGCCATCCCCACCTCAACCATCGCCTCATCGCTCACCTCTTCCTGAATCCGTGATACTGGACATTCATCGGAAACGGCCCACGCCACTTCGCCGTCCCCTGACTCCCCAACGCCCAGTGAATCCCATTGACCACCAGGCGCTGAAATGACTCGAGATCGAAATCGGCCGGATGGCCGAGCGTCGTCATAAATACTCGTCCCCCCGCGCGGTTCTTCCACGTCCACGCCACCGGATTGTCGATCGCCCCCGGCTTCTCCGGGTTGACCGCCTGCCCCATCAGCAGGATCCGCGCCTCACGCGGCGGATAGTTGGGCAATACATGGTAGAGCCACGACGCTGCCGCAAAACGATTCTCGACCCCGCGCAGCAACGGATCTCCCTCCGCCCCCGGCGCGACGCTGACCACCGTCGACGAGCGGTGCCCGTAATGGTAGTGCCCCCTGCCCCATCCCGGCGGCCCGCCAAGGTAGTCGACCGCCATCGCGTTCCACCTCTCCAGCTCATGCCCGGCCGGATAGTTGAAAGCATGCGTCGTCGTCCGGAACGCGACGACCGGCCGCCCCGACTCCAGATACCGCCGCAGATGGTCCAGCTGCTCCTTCGGCAACCTCCGCCAACGCAGATAGAGCACCGCCAGATCCGCCGTCTCCAGCGCCTCCAGCCCCGGAATATTCTCTTCGCTGTTCTCATCAGGTTCGGACTTCAGGACCGTCACCCGCACCCCGTAGTTCTTCCTGAGCTCCGCCGCCAATAAAGGAAATGTCTCCTCCGAGCCATACTCGTTGTCTCCGGCGACAAAGACAACATGCGGCTTCGGTGCAGCGCCCCCTCCTTCTACGGATCCAAACAACGCTGCCAGGACCAGAATTGTCGCAAACATAGTCGATCGGCCTTTCTGTGGAAATTTTGGGCTGAGTTTAGGCCAGTCCGCTC
>JBEAVZ010000256.1:0-4315 GCA_041160645.1 Acidobacteriota bacterium | reverse complement strand
GAATATGCATCAGGTCACTCGTGGTGGGCACAGCCCGGGGATGACGAAAAGAGACCCTTCACGGTGCAACCACCGTGAAGAGTCCCTTGAACGTCCGGCCAGCGGTGAATCGACTAGAGCGTCCAGCCCTTGCGATACTCGCGGTGGAGGAACTGGTTGGCCGCCTCGTTGTTGGTAATCCGGCCGGCCTCGCCATCCCAGTAGATCCGTTTGCCCTGCCCGGCCCGCATGGCGACGACGCCGAGCAGCATGGTCTCGGTCAGCCGCGAAGCATAGTCGAAGGAGCAGGTCGCCTTCTCCTTGCCCTTGATCGCGTTGATCCAGTTCATGCGGTGGAGCGCCGAGGCAAACTGGCCCTCGCCGGCTTTGGCGACCCGGAAGTAGGTCTTTGGAACCTTGTTGGCCTCTTCGTGGAGCGACTGCGGATAGAGTTTCGGATTCGAACCGTAGGTGCCGTGGACGAGGATTCCCTTCTCGCCGATGAAGATTACTCCACCACCCGGATCGAGCGGCACATTGTCAGGCAGCGCGGCCGGGCGCGACGCCATCAAGCCGCCATCAACCCAGGTCAGCTTGACCGGCGGCTGTGCCCCGCGGGCCGGGAAATGATAGACGATCTGTGAAGCGAGGGGATAGCTCGCCGGCTGGTTCTTCTCGTCCAGGCCAAAGGGGGAGAAGGTGGCCTCGATGCTGGTCGGATACTTGAGACCAAGCGCCCAGTAGGGATGATCGATCAGGTGGGCGCCCATGTCGCCAACCGCCCCCGTTCCCCAGTCGACCCACCCACGCCAGTTGAATGGATGGTAGATGCCGTGGTACGGAACCTCCGGCGCCGGGCCGAGGTAGAGATCCCAGTTGAGCCCCGCTGGCACTCCCTCCTCACCCATCGCATTGGCGAGAACTCGGTTGAGGCGTCGCGCCGACCAGTCGCTGGTCGAATTGGGTCCCTGGGTATTGCCCATCGGCTGCGGCTTGGTGGGACGCGGCACCCCCTGCGGCCAGAAGTTGACCGGACGGTTGGTCCAGATATGGATCTCGGTGACCTTGCCGAGGACTCCCGCCTGGATCCATTCGTTGATCAGGGCTGCCCCCTCGCTCGAATGGCCCATGTTGCCCATCTGCGTGACCACCTTGGTCCGCGCCGCGACCTCCCGCAGTGTCCGCGCTTCCTGAATCGACCAGGTGAGCGGCTTCTCGATGTAGGCGTGCTTGCCCAGCTCCATCGCCGCCTTGCCAATCACCGCGTGCGTATGATCCGGCGTCGCGACCACCACCGCGTCGATATCCTTCTGGGTCTCGAGCATTTTACGGAAATCGTCGTAACGCTTCGCCCCCTGGTAGGCCTCCTGCAGTTTGAGACCCTGCTGCCGCCGCTCTTCGGCCATCTGCTGCATCCGGGCCAGCTGCTCTGGCGACGGGGTCGGGGCGTTGGGTCCGCCGGGCCGCATCGGACGCGTCTGCGTCATAGCCGCAACCTGCCGATCGACATAGCCAAAATCGACATCACACAGGGCGACCAGCTTCTGTCCGCCCTGCACCAGTTCACCGGAGTCGGTCCGGCCCTGACCACCGCAGCCGATCAGCGCAAAATTTACCGTGTCGCTGGGAGCGTGGTAACCAACTCCACCCAGCACGTGACGCGGGACGATCATGGCGCTCATCGCCGCGCTTGTCGTGCCGGCGACGAACTTCCGTCTCGACATCTTCTGTTTACTCATTTCTGCTCCTTGGGGAATATTTTGCCAGTCCGGGCGATGGCCTGAACTATCGCGCACAACGATAACTCAGGGTTTCATCTGGTGAAAGGACAAGCGATACTAAATTGACGCCCCAGAGAATTATCAGGTTTCCAATAATTCTCCGGGGCGTCACAAAAAGTAAGACTGAATGGAGCGGAGCGACTGATCAGTCCTTGCGGCCGCTCAGGGTATTGACGGCCGAGCCGATGGCGCTCGAGGCCTTGAAGATGGTCCGCAGCGGAACCAGCCCGCCCAGTCGATACTCACCCACCGCGTAGAGTCCCGCCGACGCCATACAGCCACACTTCGAGCAGTCCGGGTCTCCCCCAAACTGGCAGGGCGTGACGCGCGTCTTCAGATCGGCCGAGTAGTTGGCCGTCGTCAGCGAGAAGATGCATTCCGCAGGTGACTGCGGCGGAGTGCGATAGCCTTTGATGACGGCATCGGGCAGTTCCAGCTTTGGAAACCTTAGACGCAATTGCTCCAGCTCAGTCAGCACCTGCTCGCGCTCCTCCGGATTGAGGCAGTCCGGCAGATCCTCCCCACGCTGCGGGGTGAGCAGGCTATACCAGATCTTCCGCACCTCCGGACGCGCCGACCAGAACTCGAGAAAGTCGGCCATGTATCCAGGTCGACTGGTCACGACACGGGTGATCGTACTGTGAACAACAATGGTGTGCCCCTTGATGTTGGTGAGAATCTTGTCGTAGGTGGCCGGTTTGCGTCGGGCATCATGTTCAGGCTGCAGACCATCGATCGAGACAACGAGATGGAGCTTTGGAATCGTGGCCCACTCAGGGGGGATCTCGCGAACCGCGCTCGTCACAAGCTGCACAGCCACTCCGCGCTCACTCAGTAAGGGAAGGAGTTGTGTCAGCTCCCGGAAGCGCACCAGTGGTTCGCCGCCGACGATCGAGAGGTGGAGTGGCTTGAGGCGATCGACCATCTTCAGAACACCATCGATCAGATCCTGACCCCGATAGTCGGCCAGCGAGCGGAGCGGTCCGGCTTCCTTGAGGTGCCCTTCTTCGTAGGCATAGCATCCAGGGCAGCGGAGCGGACACTCTCGCGTGATCTCGATGGAGAGTGAAGGGCGTCGACCAGAGAGGATCCGCCCCCAGGCACGAATTACATCAGATTTATACACGTGGTTGAAGATCCTTTCAGCAGCCCTGAGGCGGCAAGGTTGATAAACTGTGCTTTATTAGAATTTGACTCATCAGCTTGGATCATACCACACCCGAACCGGGAGTGCGTTCAATAATGATGATTTCACAGATGACCTGATCACTGGGAGATCCTCTTGACGGCAACCCGCTGTATCCCATTCCAACTGCCGGGAGAAGAGAGGCGTGCCGGGTTTACGGCTCGCCCCCCCCTCTGCCCGCGAAGGCGCGTGGGCGGTTGACAGCCTATCGGCCCGGCTTGAGTGGCCTGAGGTTGATCGTCGCCAGGTAGATCGCCGATTTCCCCTCATGGCTCGAATAGTACGAGACCAGGAGACGATCGCCACGGCTGACCATCCCGGCGTAGCTTGTATCTCCTCCACTGGGAAGGGTAACGAGCGGCTCGATGGCTCCGTCGCCACTGAGGCGGGCGAGATAGGTGCTGGTCTTGCGATCGGGGAGATGGCCACGGGTGATGCCGATCAGCTGGCCATCGGGGAGGACGATCAGATTCGGTCCACCGAGCCGGGCGGTCTGCTCCTTCCAGGTCCATTCACGATACGGAGCCTGGCTGAAGCCGATCCAGCCGAACTGATTGCCACGTTCGCGACGGACCCAGGCGACCATTCGCCCATCGGGAAGAAACCGGACTGTCGTCTCATTTGGTCGGCCGGGAATGGCAAACGTCGCGACGAACCGGTAGTTGACGCCATCACGAGTGGTGACCAGGTGGGCCTTGTACTCGTCACTACCCGCCTGTTCGAGCTGGTAGAGGACACCATAGCCGGTCGCTCCCTGCCAGGTGACGCGCCAAAGCCAGTCGCCATCGGTGCGAATCTGCTCATCGATCCTGACTGGACGTGGCGCGCCGAAACTGGTCCCGGCGGCGTTGGAGAACGAGACCCGCGTCTGTCTCCGGCCAAGTTTTTCGCCTTCATAATAGGATCCGCCGAAGAGGAGCATGAGGCGCCCGCCGGGCGCGACGGTAATCTTGGGATCACGCAGGTCGACTCCCGGCTCGGCAATCTGGGCAACGGAACGCCAGTTCTGACCATCATCGCTGGCGATGACCCGGATCACTCCGTTGTTCCCCTCGCGTCCGGGCACGTGTCCGGTGCCCTCGCGAAAGGTGCAGTAGAGACGGCCATTGAACTCGACCAGATCAGTGAAGGCGCTGTGCGGGGCCGTGTCCCAGATCCGGTCGACCGTCAGCAGATACTTCTGGCTGGCGGTCTCCTGCGCGAAAGCGCCCAGGGCGAGGATGAGAAGGAGAAGAATCGACTGACTCAGTATTTTCTGCATATTCATCGTGGTTCTGTTTCCAGTGGTTGCAATCGGGATCGGCCAGCAGGGCAATGCCAGCAGGGTAATGCCAGCAGGGTAATGCCAGCAGGGTAATGCCAGCAGGGT
>JBEAVZ010000249.1:0-16948 GCA_041160645.1 Acidobacteriota bacterium | reverse complement strand
TAAAGTAACTCTTTTGAGGATTGAATGGATGACTACGGCAGGTCGTCGTCCGTAAAACAGCTTTCCCAGGAATGTTGACTATGGTTATTCGCCCAGACGCACTTCGATCATTGATTTTCACAGTGGCGCTCACCGCTGTCTGTGGATGGACCGTTCTGGCTCAGGAGAGACCCAGGATCGAGACGGCCGATCAGCAGGAGACGATCAAGATCGGCACCAGCCTTGTCACCGTTCCGGTGATTGTCACCGATCCCTATGGCCGGCTGGTTCGTGGGCTGTCCCGCGCCGACTTCTCGGTTCGTGAGGACGGGGTCAACCAGCGCATCGAAAACTTCTCCGCCGAGGAGGCGCCGTTCGATGTCGCGCTGCTGATCGACACCAGTCGCAGCACGCAGAATAAACTGGCGGCCATTCGCAAGGCGGCGGTATCCTTCTTCAAACAGTTGCAGCCGCGTGACCGGGTCATGATTGTCACCTTCGATGAGAAGGTCCGCTTCGTCAACGACTTCACCAATAATCCGATTGAACTCGACCGGGCCGTCAAGCAGCTCAAGAGCAGCTACCTGACGAGCCTCTACGACGCGATCCACCTCACCGTGACCGAGAAGCTCATGTCGGCGCGCGGGCGCAAGGCGATCGTTGTCCTGACCGACGGCGTCGACACAGCCAGCAAGCTGGCCGATTTCGAGAGCACGCTCGGTCTGATCGCCAGCTCCGGTATCATTGCCTACGCAATTCAGTACGAAACGCGCAATGATGGCGCGCCGATCATGAAGCCACTCTTCCTGCCTGGCTTCTCGAATGGCGGCGCGAGCAGCTTCGTCGGAAGGTTTGCCGGTCAGGGGCAGGGGCAACCGGCGCAGACCGAGACGCCCCGGCCCGCGAAGCCGATCATCAATCTTCCACCCCCATCCGGGACTCCAAACATTGGACCTCCCGTGACCACCCCCGCGGGCTCTTCGCCCGGATCCCGCCCTTCGAGCCGGGTCAATACCCAGACGCGGCAGCCGATCCGCGATCGTTATCTGATTGCCGCCGATTTTCTGCGTTCCCTCGCGGTTCAGTCCGGGGCCAGATATATCCGGGCGGAAAACATCGAGAACACCTCATTCGCCTTTCAGCTCATCGCCGAGGAGCTGCGCTACCAGTACACGTTGAGCTATATCTCCTCAAACGAGAAGAAGGATGGCGGCTACCGCGCCATCGCGGTCAATGTCGGCCGTGACGGACTGCTTGTCCGCGCCAGGCTTGGGTATCGTTCTCCAACCCAGTAGTCAACCAACCTATCAGAGAACCATTATGGAACCTGCCGGATCCTGCTTCCGGCACGACGAGTCGGGACTGTCTCCCCGTCGGGCGTTCTGCGCTTCAGCGGGGCGCCGGGAGGTTTTGCCTCGAGGGGGAGGACGGCCATTGCCAGGTCAGGATAGGTCAGGACTCGCTGCTCTCAATGAGGCAGGGGAAGTGTCGGCCGTGGTTGAGCATAAAAAAATCCCACGATGCGTGATGCGCATCGTGGGAATCAAGCAGGAGAAGGAGGGAGGTAAACGGTATAAAGACGAATAGATGAGTCGACTCGCCTGATCTGGATCAATTCCTGGCGACGAGTCTGTCAGGTTGGTCGCGAGCAGAGATGTTCTCTCCCGCTCACCCGCGGGCCAGGCAACAACCCGGTATTGATTCCGGGGGCCTGACCGCCGACAAATAACTGACCACCCTCTCCGGCGTGGAGATCTTGTCAAAAAGATTGACTAAACAAATAGATCGGCAATCAATCGACGGAAATAAATCGACGGCAAACAGATCAAAAACAACGAGCTGTCGTGAATAGAGCAATCGAAACTTTCAATAGGTGACAACCTGTCAAGTAGAACCTCATTTCAAGTAGAACCTCATTGAGTGGCAATACCGATTGGTCTATTCAATTGTCGATATGTAGGGTTGTCCTGAATACAGAATGCAACAAGACTCAAGATGCCACCCCGTGCGGGGGTGAGTCTCCAGCGGGTCTGAATGATCTGGCAAGTAAAAAAACGAGCCACATCTGATTTAATGCTTAATCCGGTCAACTAATCGACCTGGCCTGACGGAGAGTCAGGCACCGTGTTCCTGCATCGTGAAATAAATATGTAGGAACAGAGCGGAGCAGACCAGAATAATCGCTTTCAGCGATGAGCCAGTAGCAGAGTTCCGATGTTTAAGCCAGAAGTCGGGCCAGCTCAGCAGAAGCGTTTCAAACCCTCAAGACATGGCGGAGTATAGACTTCGTTGACACATTCGTCAATAATCCTTTGCCATAAAATCACCAATTTTTTGCAAAAGCTTAACAAATCGACAGATCAGAACCGACATGGAAAGCCGATTGGGAAATAATGTCAGGGGTCGGAGTTTATGGTACTCTGGAGATCGTTGCCGCCAGATTCGACAATCCTCGCGAGTCATCGTGGGTGAGCATCGTGGGTGAGCGAGAATTTGGTTATCGAGACTTGTAATTGATCTGGGCTAGCTTGGGGAGGCAGGAATTGAAACTGAGAAGAGAGAAGTTTGTGGTCTTGGCGATCGTCGGCTGGTTGCTGATGGGGATCAATATCCTGGCCGATGTGATCAAGTTGCGGGATGGCAGCGTCCTGAGGGGCAAGGTTGTCTCTTTCCGGGAGCAGCGGTTCACGATTGTCGTCAGGATTGGTGGCGCCGAGGCGAGGTACACGATACCACTGGAGGAGATCGAGAGCGTCGAATTTGGCGAGGGTGCGGAGTCTGCGCCCACCACGCCATCGGCTCCAGCATCGGCTGCGCCAGCTGAACCGCCAGCCAGTCGGAAGCCGGGGGCCGAGCCGTTGGCCGGACGGCGACCACCTGTCAATGTCGGCGCGACCGCGGCCGGCGAGTCTGGCGGGGGAGAGCGTCAAACCACTCCGCCGGCTCCGCCACCAGGTGGGCAGGAGCTGGCCGGCGAGCGTGAGCTGGCCGGAGTGGGCAACACGCGGACAATTCTGATCCAGAAAAAGATCACCGTTCCCGCGGCGGCCGAATGGATAAGTTCCGAGATCAGGGTCCAGCGCGGACAGCGCATCGTGATCAATGCCAGCGGCGAGGTCGACCTCGGGGATGACCGACGGACCGGCCCGGCGGGATTGAAGGATCTGCCGGCGGGACTGAATGATCCGCGGCGGCCAATGCCGGACCGCCCAACCGGGGGACTGATTGTGGTGGTTGGCGACGATAATGACGATTACGAATTTATCGGGGGATCGCGGGAGTTCGACGCGCCGCACAGTGGCATCATCTTTCTTATGGTCAACGAACGCTCCGCGCAGGACAACTCCGGTTCCTTCGTGGCGCAGGTGAAGATTCTCAGCAACAGGTAGGAGGGTTGGGAGCGCTGATCTGCTGAAGCCTGGTTGAAGACCGGCGGAACGGTAGCCGTTCGTCGGGTCTGGTGGCTGGGGCCGGTTGTCGCTGGATCAGTGGCTGGTCCGGGAATCTATGAATCCGATTACCGCACAAACGATTATCCACCTGGTCGGCTTTATGACCGGGCTGATGCTCTTTCTGATCCTGCTCAGCCTGGTCATGCGGACGCAGGCCCGCACCCAGGTCGCCAATCAGGTCACGAACCGGGTCGATCGCGAGGAGAACTGGGGTGGGAGCTGGCTGACCTGGTCGGCAGTGGAGGCGGCTCCGCCGCAATCACTGATCCTGATCGCGGCCGTGATCGGCATTATCTGGAACTTCGGGGCGCTGATCATTTTCGGCGCCCGTGACCTTGGTCTGGGAACCGTCCCGGCGGTCTTTGAAGCGGCGATCTTCAGTTCGCTTGGATATCTGCCCGCGGTCGTCGTCCACTCCGCCCTCTCATCGGAGTCCGGGCTGGTTCTGCGGCGGGGCGCCCGCGTCATGATCGGGATCGCCTATGGTCTGAGTCTGGTCGCGACCATTCTCCACCTCCGTGCGGCATTGATCGGGCATGAGCCCCATTCGGTCAAGGCGCTCGAGACGCTGACGATTGGCTTCGGTATTCTGACCATTGGGCTGCTGATCTATCCGCGTCGTTCGTCGCTCTGGAAGCGGATGATCTGGTTGGTGGCGCTCTCCTTCTATGCCGTCTCGGCGCTCCATCTCAGCCGGCATATCGGCGGCGAAGATCCCTGGTTCGTCGAGTTGATCGGGCACCACTCGTCACTGCCCCTGGTCTGGGCGATGCTCTACCGGGACTATCGATTCGCGCTGGCCGACATCTTTCTGAAGCGGGCGCTGGCGGTAATTCTGTTGCTTGGACTGGTGCTCGGCCTCTCCTTCCTCCTCGTTGGTCCATTCGTCGGGATTCGTGAGTTGCAGAACTTCATCCCGCTGCCGGCCGGGATGGCCCTGCTCGGGATCTGGTTCGCGACGACGCTCGCTTTTCCGCGCTTGCGCCGTTCGATCGACTGGCTGGTCGATGCGGTCATTCTGCAGCGTGAAGACTACCAGATTCTCAAGGAGGATCTGGCGAGGCTGCTCGAGTCGAGCGAAGAGATCCCGGAGATTCTTGACCTGGTCTGTCGCCGGCTGCGGCAGGCTTTCACGGCGAGTGAAGTCGACTGGGAGATTGACGAGGGGCAGGCGGCGGGGCGTCCCCTGGTGGTCAAGGAGGGGCGCCGGACGACCATCTTCCTGCCGACCCAGGAGAGGCCCCACTACCGGCTGATCATTGCCGAGCTCTCGGGCGGCCGGCAGTTCCTCTCTGATGACATGGCGCTGCTCGAATCGGTCGCCCTGATCCTCGTGCGGCGACTGGACGCAGTCCGGATGATCGAGGAGCGTTACGCGCGAAGTCTGCGCGAGCAGGAGATGAGCAAGCTGGCCACGGAGGCCGAACTGCGGGCGCTGCGGGCGCAGCTCAATCCCCACTTTCTCTTCAATGCCCTGACCACGATCGGCTATCTGATCCAGAGCGAACCGGAGCGGGCCGTCGAGACACTCATGAAACTGACCGGGGTGCTGCGGGCTGTCCTCCGCGCCCCGGCCGGCGAGATGGTCACCCTGGGTGACGAGATCGAATTGATCGAGTCCTACCTGGCCGTCGAGCGGGCGCGATTCGAGGAGCGACTGCGGGTGGCAATCGATGTTCCGCCGGCGCTGCTCAAGGTGCGGCTGCCGGCCCTGCTGCTGCAGCCGTTGGTCGAGAATGCGATCAAGCATGGCATCTCACCGAGTCTGCGCGGGGGAGAGTTGTGGATCCGGGCGCGCACCGAAGCGGGCCCGACGCCAGGCAGTGAGTCGCTGCGGATCGAGATCCGGGATACGGGAGTGGGGGTTGATCAACTGCCCGTGCCGGGTGGCGCCGAGACGGCGGGCGGACTGGGCCTGGTCAACGTCCGGCGGCGCCTCAGCGGCATCTACGGTGAACGGGCCCGCCTCGATTTTGCCAGCCAGCTCGGGGGCGGGACCACGGTCACCCTCTGGTTGCCGATGGCCAGCGAGGTCGCGCCGGCATGAAGATCCGTGTTCTGATTGCTGACGACGAGCGACCGGCGCGACTCTTTCTGGCCGCGTTGCTGCGCACCTTCCCAAATGTCGAACTGGTGGCCGAGGCCGGATCGGGAACCGAAGCGGTTGAGCTGATCTACGCACACCGTCCCGACCTGGCCCTGCTCGATCTCCAGATGCCCGAGCTCGATGGCCTCGCCGTCGCCTCGCTCATCGAGAAGCCGCTCCGCCCATTGATCGCCTTCGTCACCGCTTATGATGAGTATGCCGTAAAGGCCTTCGAGCTGAACGCGATCGACTATCTGCTGAAGCCGGTTGAGCGGTCCCGGCTCGCGGGGACGCTGCGCCGGGCCGCGGAGCATCTCGAGCGCGATTCGTGGCGCACGGCTGAGGAGGAGCGTCTGGCTGCGGCGCTCGATGAGATTGCCGTGGTTCACCGTCCCAGTTATCTCGAGCGGATTCCGGTTCGTCGCCAGGAGGAGATCCTGCTCTTGCCGGTGGTCCAGTTGACGGCCGTCGAAGCGGAGGGGGACATTCTGGTGCTGACGACCAATGACCGGCAACGCTACTACCTGACCTGCCGGTTGAAGGAGCTCGAGGTGCGTCTCGATCCACAGGCTTTTGTCAGACTCAACCGGGGGGCGATTGTCAGAGTTGACCAGATCCAGTCGCTCAGTCCGATGCCCGGGGGGACCTACCAGGTAACGATGAATAATGGCCAGGAGATTCTGGTCAGTCGGCAGCAGGCGCGCCATTTGCGTGAACAGCTGCTGAAGATCTGAGATTGGGCAACATTGTCCGCGGCCGCCGGGGGGCTGGGGATGGAGGGGCTGATGGCGCTGAAGGGAAATCGGATCGTCTTTACTTGTCAGAAGTGTGGCCATCAATCCCGCAAATGGCTTGGCAAGTGTCCTGATTGTGGAGAATGGAACAGTTTTGCCGAGGAGCGGGCCCGGGAGCAGGCCGGCGGGGCCTTCCGCATTCCGTCGATTCGCGACAGCCGCCCGACCCCCTTCACGGAGATCGAACCGCAGGATGATGCCCGGGAGATGACCGGCATCGACGAGTTCGACCGGGTTCTGGGGGGCGGAATTGTTCCCGGATCCCTCGTCCTGATCGGCGGTGAGCCAGGCATCGGCAAAAGCACCCTCCTCAGCCAGGTGGCCGACCGGTTGAGTCGACTCTATGGCAAGGTGCTCTACATTTCTGGTGAAGAGAGCGACAAGCAGATCAAGTTGCGCGGAGAGCGGTTGGGGATAAACCCGGCCGGACTCTTTCTGCTTGCCGAGACCAACCTCGAGCATATCTTCAACGAGATTGAGCGACTGCAGCCACGGGCCATCATTCTCGACTCGGTGCAGACCATCTATTCGCAGAAGCTGGAGAGCGCGCCGGGGTCGATCTCCCAGGTGCGGGAGGTGGCCGGGCAGTTCCTCGTTCTGGCGAAGAGTCTTGGTCTGCCGGTCTTCCTGATCGGCCACGTGACCAAGGAGGGGACGATCGCCGGCCCGAAGGCGCTCGAGCACATCGTCGATACGGTCCTCTACTTTGAGGGGGAGCGTCATCATCAGCACCGGATTCTCCGCGCCGCCAAGAACCGTTTTGGAGCGGCCAATGAGCTGGGCATCTTCGAGATGACCAGCTCCGGGTTGGTCGGTGTTCCCAATCCGTCGGAGATCTTCCTCAATGAGCGGCCGATTGGCGCCTCGGGATCGGTGGTCATCGCGGCGATGGAGGGGACCCGGCCGATGCTGATCGAACTGCAGGCTCTGGTCAGCTCCTCCCGTTTCGGCACCGGGCGGCGGACGACCCAGGGCGTCGAGCTGAACCGGGTTGTCCTGTTGGTCGCCATGCTCGAAAAGAGGCTCGGACTACAGCTCTCCGGTGATGATATCTTCGTCAATCTGGTCGGGGGGATCTCGATCGAGGAGCCGGCGATCGATCTCGGGATCGTCGCCGCCGTCACCTCCAGTTTTCGCAATATTCCGCTCCACCCGCGGACGGTTGTCTTTGGTGAGGTTGGACTGGCCGGTGAGGTCCGGGCGACCAGTCAGGCTGCCGTTCGGCTGCGTGAGGCGGCCCGTATGGGCTTTCAACGGGTGGTGATGCCCCTCAATAATCTGAGTGGACTGCCGGAGGACGACCGTCTCGACGTCGTTGGAGTCAGATCGGTTACCGATGCCCTCGATGCCATATTTTAGCCCGCTCTCCTGACCGAGTCTGCCCGCCAGTAACCTGCCGAGTAACTGATACTCTTACCCGGACGGTGAGTATATTTCGCGGTTATCGTCCTTTTTCCAATGCTGTTCAGCCGTCAATCCACGCCCCCGCGAGGGGGCGATATGTTGTTTCCTTGTCAAAATATCTGATAGCGGTTAAATTGAGCGTTGAAAAAAAAGTCAATTAATTGCAGTCTGCGCCGACGATGCCGTGCTCTGGATGCGCTGGTTAAGTTGAGTGTTGAAAAAAAGTTAATTAATTGATCCGGAGCTATATCAGCAGGGATCGTCGTACTTCGTGCTCAACAATCGATCAGGCTATTTTTGATTCGAATTGTTGTTAATAGCAGCCAGCCAAGAGCTCTTGATCGGGCGTGTTTGATATTGGCAATGTTAATTGAACGACGGCAACGGTACCTGCAAATGACAGAGGAGAAAAAAATGGATTCAAAAAATACCGCACACACACATAACAGTCCTTCTGCTGAAGGCAACACGCCAGGAAAGGGAGAGACAACCAGGAGAGGGAAGAGAGGGCGCCGTCAATTTCTGACGGGAGTAGGGGGCGCGCTGGCCGCCGGAGTGGCGTCAGGAGCCGTGCTGACCGAGCGTGTCGAAGCAGCACCGGTGGTCTCTGATGAGTCGATTCGCGGGGTGGCGGGCCTTGAACGAGCCGAGGGCGCCTATCGCACGAGGGTCATGGCCGCGCTCAATCAGCGCAGTCAGCCGATCGTCCAGCATCTCACCAATGGCGACGAGGACCGGTACCCAACCCGGATTGGCAACTTCTCCAAGGGGCTTCCGCACAACTCGCTCGGAGAGGTCGATCCGGTCGCCTACAATCAGTTGGTCAAGTCGATGAAGTCGGGTGATCCGGCCGATTTCGACCAGATCCCGATGGGGGGCACGGCGCAGCTCAAGAATCCGCAGGCCGGACTCACCTACCAGCTCGCGGGCATGGACCCGGCTGGTTGTGAAATGGCTGCCCCGCCGTCATTCTCCAGCCCGGAGATGGCCGCTGAGATTGCCGAGAACTACTGGATGGCGCTCACCCGTGATATCAACTTTCTCGACTACGAGACCAGTCCGATGGCCAATGTCGCGGCGCAGGATCTGACGAGATTTTCCGATTTCCGCGGCCCCCGCTACATTGCCCCGGCGCTTCGCGCGCCGATCATCCGGGTCAGCGACGAGAATGGCGAGGAGGTCGAGATCGATCCCTCCAACCAGTTTGCGTGGCAGACCAATCCGAATGCGGGAACCTCGCCGGTCCGGCGGAAGGCCGAGTTTTCGGTCACGCCGGCCGTTCTCTTCCGTGGTCTGACGCCAGGCGATCTGGTCGGCCCCCTCGTCTCGCAGTTTATGTGGCTCGACATTCCTTACGGAGCCCAGACGATCGTCCAGCGCAATCGGGTGCCGATTGCCGGTGACAACTACCTGACCAGCTATGATGACTGGCTCTTTGCCCAGAACTCGCGCGGGCATCGCAACCTTCCCAACCGCTACGATTCGATCCGTCGATACATTCGCAATGGCCGAGATCTCGGTGAGTGGGCCCATATCGATGTCCTCTTTCAGGGCTACTTCAGCGCGGTTCTGATACTGCTGGGGATGAACGCGCCGGTCGATAGCGGCAATCCATATGCTGATTCGAAGAATCAGTGCGCATTTGGAACTTTTGGCAACCCGCACATTCAATCGATGGTCTGCGCCGTGGCCTCACTGGCGCTGCAATCGGTCTGGTACCAGAAGTGGTTTGTTCACCGCCGACTTCGTCCGGAGGCCTTTGCCGGGCGCATCCATAACCACGTCACCCGCAAGGCCAGCTATCCGCTCAGCAGTGAGATCCTCAATTCAGCGGTGCTGCCGGAGGTTCAGCGTCAGAATGGGACCTACCTGCTGCCACAAGCCTTTGCCGAAGGCTGCCCCTCGCACCCGGCCTACGGCGCGGGCCACGCCACAGTCGCGGGCGCGTGTGTGACGATTCTCAAGGCGTGGTTCGACGAGTCCTGGGAGATCCCCAGTCCGGTCATTCCCTCCGCCGACGGTACGACGCTCCTGCCCTGGCGGGGCGCTCCGCTGACGGTGGGAGGCGAGTTGAACAAGGTTGCTTCCAATGTGGCGCTCGGACGAAACATGGGCGGGGTTCACTGGCGTTCGGACGCTACCCAGTCACTGCGGCTTGGTGAGCAGGTGGCGATCAACTATCTGAAGGATATGAAGAACTGCTTCAACGAGCGCTTCGGCGGATTCTCGCTGACGAAGTTTGATGGGCAGACGATCCGGATCTGATGATCGTTGAGATAAAAAGTCCACTGGTTCATCGATTAGAACGGGCAGAACGGGTCTTTTAGAGTAAGATTGACTGACCGGCAAATGATCGAGGGAGCAGTGGATTTTCTTTTGCTGGATTGTTCAGGCCTGGTTGGCTGACTGACGGCTGGGACAAAGACCGGAAACAGAGAGGAAAGAAGATGAAGAAGCAGCGCCTCGCAGTAGTCGTGTCATTGACGATTCTCCTCAATACAGTAGCGGTGGGCCAGGGCGCCTCCGGTTTGCCGCGGACAGCGCCGACGGCGGTGGGCCTGTCGCCGGGACAGTTGACCTGGATTGACCAGATCGTTGAAGCGGAGATTGCGGCAAAGCAGCTGCCGGGAGCGGTCGTTTTGGTGGGGCGCCAGGGGCGGGTTGCCTGGAACCGGGCCTATGGCCAGCGTGCGGTGGAGCCATCTCCGGAGCCGATGACGGCCGAGACGATCTTCGATCTGGCCTCATTGACGAAGGTGGTCGCCACGGCCACTTCGGTCATGATCCTTGTCGATCGAGGACTGGTCAGGCTGGGAGATCCGGTCTCCCGCTATATTCCGGAGTTTGGGGAGATGGGGAAGCGGGCGATCACCGTCGAGCAGCTGCTGACCCACCGGGCCGGTTTGATTGCCGACAATGAGGTTCGTGACTACGAGCAGGGGCCGGCCAAAGCGCTCGAGAATATCTGGCGGCTGGCGCCGGTGGTCGCCCCGGGCTCGCGGATGATCTATTCGGATGTTGGGTATATCGTGCTCGGCGAACTGGTCCGCCGGGTTGGCGGAAAGCCGGTCGATCAGTTTGCGGAGGAGAATATCTTCAAACCACTGGGGATGGAGTCGACGGGGTTCAATCCGGTCGTTCGGTTTGGGGAGGGTATCCGCGCCCGGGTCGCTCCGACCGAGAAGCGGGGAGGAAACCGGCGCGTCGAGAGCACGGGGGAGAGCACGGCCGGCGAAGAGCGCTGGATGCGCGGGGAGGTTCACGATCCGCGCGCTTATCTGATGGGTGGCGTGGCTGGCCACGCCGGCCTCTTCTCGACGGCCGAGGATCTGGCCATCTACTGCCAGATGATCCTTAATGGCGGTGAGTACCGGGGGCAGCGGATCCTCAGTCCCATGGCGGTGCGCCGCATGGTCGAGGGGCGACCATCGGGAGGCAACGGTGGAGATGGGGTCGTGCGTGGCCTCGGGTGGGATATTTTTACCGGATTTTCCTCGAACCGCGGCGATCTCTTTCCGATCGGGAGTTTTGGACATACCGGATTCACTGGCACTTCGCTCTGGCTCGATCCGGCCAGCCAGGCCTTTGTCATCTTCCTCAGCAACCGGGTTCATCCAAAGCTTGATCCGCAGAAGCCGGCCGATGTTGGTTCATTGCGAGGCCGGGTCGCCTCGGTGGTGGCGGCCTCGATCGTCGCTCCCCCCTATCCGGCCACGGTCAATCCCGGCCCGGCCAATGGCGTCCCGGGGCTTGAGCAGATGATTGCCGCCACGGTGGGAACCGCGGCCAGTCGGGTCGATGGGCTGCCCACGGGGCAGGCGCTCAATGGAATCGACGTGCTCAAACGGGATGGATTTGCGCAATTGCGGGGGCGCAAGGTTGGGCTGATCACCAACCACACCGGGCGGGACATCGATGGAAACAGCACGATCGACCTGCTCTTCAAGGCTCCGGAGGTGAAGCTGGTGGCCCTCTTCTCTCCTGAGCACGGCATCCGCGGCGCGCTCGATCAGGAGAAGATCACCAACTCGGTCGATGAGAAGACGGGACTGCCGGTCTACAGCCTCTATGGCGAGACGCGTCGACCGACAGCCGAGATGCTGAAAGGCATCGACACGCTCGTCTTCGACATCCAGGATGTGGGGGCGCGTTTCTACACCTACATCTCGACCCTCGGTCTGGCACTTGAAGAGGCGGCAAAGCAGAAGATCCGCTTGGTTGTCCTCGACCGCGTCAATCCGATCAATGGTCTCGAGGTCGAGGGGCCGCTGGCCGATGGCGACAAGCTCTCCTTTATTGCCCATCACCGGATCCCGGTGCGCCATGGGATGACGATTGGCGAGATGGCGATGCTCTTCAACACGGAGCGGGCCATCAACGCCGATCTGCAGGTGGTGAGGATAGATGGCTGGACCCGTGAGAGCTGGCTTGACCAGACCGGGCTGAGCTGGGTCAATCCATCTCCGAACATGCGCAGCCTGACCCAGGCGACCCTCTATCCCGGAGTCTGTCTGCTCGAACCGACCAACGTCTCGGTCGGGCGGGGAACAGACACTCCGTTTGAATTGATTGGGGCGCCATGGATCGATGGGCGAAAGCTGGCGGAGGCGCTCAATCGGGCGGGTCTCCCCGGGGTGCGCTTTATTCCAGTACGCTTCACGCCGAAGACCAGCGTCCATAAGGATGCAGAATGTGGCGGGGTCAATATCCTGATCACCGATCGGACGCGCTTCGAGCCGGTTCTGACCGGACTGGAGATGGCGGCCCAGATCCGCCGTCTCTTCGGCGCCGCTTTCAATGCCGACCGATTCCTGCGCCTGCTGGTCAACCAGAAGGTCTTTGACGCCTTCCAGAAGGGGGCTGATGGACGGGCGATGAAGTTGCTCTACGAGGGCGATCTCGACGGATTCCGGGCAATCCGTCGGAAATATCTCCTCTATTGACCCCCTGGGGAGTTCTGATGAAGCGGTTCGCGAACCTCATTCTTGGCTATGCGTTGATCCTCTTGATGGCCTTCCTTCCCGTGCAGCAGACAGCGGCGCCGGCGCGAGGACCAGCGCGAGAGGATGCCCCGGGGCCGCGTGAGGTTCGTGCCCTCTGGGTGGTCCGGCATACGATGACCAGCCCCGAGGCCGTCCGCGCTCTGGTTGAGCGGGCGAGCGGCAGTGGGATCACCGATCTGATCGTCCAGGTACGTGGTCGGGGTGATGCCTATTACAGCTCCCCCTTCGAGCCGCGCGCCGCTGAGTTGCAGGGCCTGCCGGCCGATTTCGATCCGCTGGCGCTGGTCATCACTGAGGCCCACGCGGCCGGGCTGCGGGTCCACGCCTGGCTCAACACCTATCTGGTCTCCGATGCCACGGCCCTCCCGGAGTCGACGGCACATCTGATCTATCAGCATCCGGAGTGGTTGATGGTTCCGCGCGAGCTGGCGGCGGAGCTCTATCACGAGGATCCAAGGCAGCCGGAATATCTGACGCGGTTGGTCACCTATGCCCGACAGAACCCGCGTGCGCTCGAAGGGCTCTTTATCTCTCCCGCCAATCCGGAGGTTCGCCAGCAGCTGCTTCGGCTCTGGCTTGATGTGGCGACCCGCTACGATGTTGATGGGCTCCATTTCGACTATGTCCGCTATCCGAGCCCCGAGTATGACTATAGCCGGGTCTCCCTCGCCCAGTTCCGCCAGGAGATGGAGCGGATGTTGCCGGCCGCGGATCGTGATTTTCTCGGGCAGAAGATGGATGAGAGTCCGCTGTTGCAGGTCCGGACCTTTCCGGAACAGTACGCCCAGTTTCAGCGCCGGCAGGTCAATCTGTTGGTGGAGCGGATCTACCGGGAGGTCAAGCAGCTGCGACCGGAGTTGAAGATCTCGGCGGCGGTCTTTGCCAACGAGACCGATGCGGCCAAGTCCCGTTTTCAGGACTGGAAGACCTGGTTGCGGCAGGGATGGCTCGATGCGGTCTGCCCCATGGCCTACACGCCGGATACCGATCTCTTTGAACAGCAGATTACCAAGGCGCTTTCACTTGCCGGGGACCGCGAAGTCTGGAGCGGGATCGGGGCCTATCGGCAGGCCGTCGGCGACGCGCGCGAGAAGATCGAACTGAGTCGACGCCTTGGTGCGCAGGGCTTCATCCTCTTCTCCTACAATAGTCTGATCGAGACCTCACCCAAAAATCCCCGCGGAGCCTATCTGGAAGAGCTCCGTGATCTGATCGTTGCACCGGTCGGCCAGGACTGAAATGGTGTCAACTGGAGTCTGCATGCCTCACCCGTGGATGATCCTCATTCTGTTGCTGCTTTTGCCGGTCGCCGGTGGGGAACTCCGCGCCCAGCAGGCTCCGCCGCCCGCCTCTGCGGTTGGCCGGATTGCCCGTCAGCAGTCGCGCGCCGTCGTTGTCCTCGAAGCCCTCGATGTCCGGGGCAATCTGGTCAGTCAGGGGAGTGGCTTCATTGTTACCCCGGCGGGAGCGATCGTCACCAGTCTGCATGTCCTTCGCGCCGCGACCGCGGTCCGGGTCCGGCTGACCAATGGCGATATCTACATGACATCAGAGGTGGTGGAGATCGATGAGCTGAAGGACATCGCCATCATCCGCATCAAGGGTTTTGAACTGCCGGTGGTCGCGCTGGGCAACTCTGATGTGACCGAGATTGGTGAAGAGGTGGTGGTCATCAGCAGTCCGGAGGGGTTGACCAACAGCGTCTCGACCGGGATCGTCAGCGGCATGCGGCAACTCGACACCCACCGGGTCTTCCAGATCTCGGCGCCCATCAGCCAGGGCAGCAGCGGTGGCGCGATCTTCAACTCCCGGGGCGAGGTGATCGGGATTGCGACCTACGTTCTGCGCAGTGGCCAGAATATCAACTTTGCGGTGCCGATCAACTATGCCCGCGGCATGATCGCCGACCAGTCGATCGGCAGCCTCGCGACCGTTCTGGCGCGGATCGAAAACAGTCGGCCCCCGACCTCGCCCGCGAACACCCATTTGTCCACGCCTCTGCCCATGCCGCAGCTTGAGCGTGAAACTGCCAGCAGCGCTGATGAGCTCGACGGGCAGCTCTCCACGGCGGCCCGGGGCCGGCGTGGCCGGACCGCCCTCGATCCGCTCTATCCCCGTCCCGATGAGGCGCTCGCCCTCTTCTACCGCTTTGTCGACGGGATTGGTCTGCTCAGCGCCACCGACATCGACACCCTTACCCGGGCCGCCGCGGTCGACAAGACCGACTTCCGCTACACGATCCGCTTTCTCAGTTATCAGTACGGAGTGGCGCTGACCTTCAGCCAGCCGGATCGGATTTTGACCAGTGTCGACATGCTCGTCAACTGGTCGGTCGATGATCTGCGCAACACCTTCGGCGACAAGTTCAAGCGGCGGACGATCGACAACCAGCGGATCATCGATTACGGTCAGCTCGAGACGGGACGGTTACTCATCGCCATCCTCGACAACAACGGTAATGTCCGAACGATACGCTTCACCCGGCCCGCCAGGTAGTCGCTCACCGATCCTTGTAGAGCAGGTAGTAGGTCTGGTGGCGGGGACCGCCGTAGCCGAACCAGGAACGGGTAATGAGGTGGCCTTCGAGTCGGAAATTTCCGGTGTAGATCCGCCGGAATCCGGCCGCTTCGAAATCCTCACTCTGCAAGCCAAACCATTTTGGCCCGATCAGCCGATCCCAGATAACCAGTGTCCCGGGCGGAGAGCTGCGGAGAGTCTCGAGGTCGCGCTCGCGATCGTGGGTCCACTCCGGATTCTCCCACGGATCACGGTCGAAGATGATGCAGGCGTACGGTTCGTTCCAGATCAGTCTGGTTACTGGCAGGTCGTTCAGTTTACGCTGTTCGCCGATGAACCAGTGGTGAACCTGCTGAATGGCCCGCGCATCGCGTGACCATTCCGCCCCATCGACATAGATGAAATTGAACCAGGCCGAAGTGGCAAGGATGGTCGCGGCGACGGCCGTGCGCCACCACGCCGGAGAGCGCCGGAAGCAGTCCGCCAGTCTGTTCCATCCGCAGAGGGTGATGAGTGCGATCACCGGGGAGATGGCGACCAGATAGCGCGGATAGCCAGCCGATCCAAGCAGTCCCCAGGCGCGCAGGATGGTATGGAGGGTGAAGAAGAGCAGAAAGGTCGAAGTGAGAGTCGCGTGGCGCCGCGTGCGGAGCAGGCGCCAGAGACCAACCAGGAAGGGCAGCAGCAGGAATGGCCCGACGATCTCCGGCAGACGGGCCGGGTAGGCGACCAGGCCGGCGGCGCCATAGATGGTGCCGGTCAATGGCCAGTTTTGTGGCCAGTTGTGAAGAATGAAGAGCGGGTCTCCGGTGATGAGGAGGGCCGCCACCCACCAGAGCAGCGCCCCGGTTCCCAGCCAGAGGATGATGGTCGCCTGTCGCCACCGGCGGAGGGGCCAGAGCAGCCATGCCGCCCAGAGAATTCCCAGGAAAAAACCCTCCGGCCGGGCCAGGATGGTCAGCGAGGCGACGATCGCTCCCGCGACCCGCTTCCCCTGGTGGTGGAGGCGCAACGCAATCACCACCACCAGCGCGAAGATCTGCTCGGTCATATTGTCGGCGGCAAAGAGGAAGAACGAGGGCTGCAGCCAGACGAGGAGGATCGCCAGCGGGCTCCGGGCGAAGCCGAGCGCGGTGGCCAGGCGCCAGGTCTGCCAGGCGATGAGCAGGCAGATGATCACCGTCAGGGCACGGGCCGCCGTGTATCCGCCAAGGGCGGGCAGGGCATAGACCGTCGTGTAGAGCGGACGGGACCAGACTCCGACAAAGAGCCCCGGATGGCGCCACGCCCACCGCGCAAAGAGGTAGTGCAGCCCGCCATCCTGCTGACAACTATCAGCAAAGAGCAGCAGCAGCGCCGCTCCGGCCCCGGTACAGAGCAGCAGCAGTGCGGCTGCGGCAAGTTTTTGACGATCAGATCCCATCAGACTATCTGCGTTGATGTTGATTACGCTCGATTGGGTCGGGCGCGGGAATGGATCACCGGTCGGCCAGTGAAGGGCCCCCCGGGAGAATGATTGCAATATCTATTCGTCATCAGCGTCGACGCCGAAGTATCTCAGCCAGCCTCCCATTTCGTCATCGCCAATCCGCTGGGCAGGCTCTTCGCCCGCGCCGGACTCCCGGGCGGCATCGATCCACTTCCGCAGTTCACCCGAGCGAATGACCTTTACCCCCCGAACCCGGATCTGCGAAGTTAGTTGCCCATCGGAGG
>JBEAVZ010000238.1:0-3415 GCA_041160645.1 Acidobacteriota bacterium | reverse complement strand
ATCCGGAACCATATGACCAGATCTCGCGCGTCTCCGGGTAATGGACTATGTACTTCTCTTTCTGGCACGGCCACGGCACATCCGGCTGACCCGGCGCCAGCGGAACGCCAACCGTGTGCATGCAGGGAACGACCCGCTTCTCATCCTTGTCGATCTCGTGATAGACCGGGATGCCAATCCGCGCCATGATCCGCATGTTGACGACAACGTAGGGCGAGTCAGTCAACTGGACACCGATCTGCGAGAAGGATGAACCGACCGGCCCCATGCTGAACGGCAGCACATACATCGTCCGCCCCCGCATCACTCCGTTGAAGAGCCCCTTCAGCTTCTTGCGCATCTTGAAGGGATCTTCCCAGTTGTTGGTCGGGCCTGCCGCGTCCCGCGAGAGCGAACAGATGTAGGTTCGATCCTCGACCCGCGCCACGTCACTGGCATCAGAACGAGCATAGAAACAGCCCGGCCAGAGATCTTCGTTCAACTTGGTGAAGGTGCCATTGCGAACCAGCAGATCGCAGAGCGCATCGTACTCCTCTTTCGAACCATCGACCCAGTGGATCGCGTCCGGCTGCGTCAGTCGGGCCATCTTCTCGACCCATTTGAGAAGGTTGGTATTCCGGCTGAGGGGAATCGATGGATCTCGTCCATTGATCAGGACTTCGGATCTTCTGCTCTCTTGTTTATCGGTATTGGATCTTTCCATGGTGGGTACTCCGTTCTCCTTGCTGGTGGGCCAACTCCGCGGCCCTTTCGTTGATGGGTTGGGTGCTGATCACCAACCTGTTTGCCGCCAGGTGGTCGATTATAACAAACCACCCCGGGTTTGACCGCATGGATTGTCCGGATTATGCGCGCGTCGGCAGGATGAAAATCAGAGGGACAGGGAGGGCGAAAGGTCTATCGGCCAGCCGACCAGCGAATGGCCTGCTGAACGAGCTGCTGGTAGTGGGGATTGAGATAGGCCTGGCGATCATGGCCCAGTTGAATGTAGACGACACGTGATGACTGGTGCGGCCCGATCCAGGCCACCGGCCCATCGCTGCTTGGATCGTCACTGCGCAACAGAACCTTCACCCGCGGGGAGATCCAGAGATTCTTGTAGGTCTCATCAACGATCTCGAAATTGCCAATGCCCCGGGTCACCTCGTGCTCCGTCGCCACACTGATCTTCTGTCGTCGGTCGTGAATGTAGCTCGATTGCCGGCCTTCGAACGGCTCGAAAAGATATCGGCCGCCGATCACCTCTTCAACCCACCACTTCCAGTCGACGTTGGCACAAACGGCATGGTGCAGCGCCACCACCCCCTTGCCACTCTCGACAAAATCGCGCAGATTACGCTGGCGTTGCTCGTCGAGCGAGCGAACCATGTCGTATAGCACGACCACATCGTATCGCTGGCGAATATCACCGACAAAGGCGGCCGGATGCGGATCGACCGTCACCCGAAGTTCGGGTCGATTCAGGAGTGAGTAGAATTCAAGATCGTGCAGGTGTCCACCGGTGACCAGGAGGACCCGCAATGGACTGGACCCTCTGCTCGTGCCAACCTGGGGCACCGCCGCTTCTCCGTTCATGACCCGCGTCACCGCGCCAGCCGTGAACAGAACCAGGAGAGCAAACGCCGTGATCATCCTCCGCCCCATCATCGATCCCATTCCTCTTCCCTCTCCGTAACCAGCTGGAAAAGTCTGCGCACGGCGTCAGAGATCCTGCCATCGGCGCAGGATCTCTGACCACGAGTCGCGATAACTACTTGCCCGGCTGCGGAACGATCCGCAGGTAGGGCTTGAGGGTCTTCCAACCATCGGGGAACTTCTCTTTGGCCTGCTCATCCGAGACGGCTGGGACGATGATGCAGTCATCGCCATCCTTCCAGTTGACCGGCGTCGCGACACTGTACTTGGCCGTCAATTGGCAGGAATCGATGATCCGCAGGATCTCGTCGAAGTTGCGGCCCGTGCTGGCCGGATAGGTGACCGTCGCCTTTATCTTCTTGTCCGGACCAATGATGAAGACCGAACGGACGGTGAAGATGTCACTCACTTGCGGGTGGATCATATCATAGAGCCGGGCCACCTTCTGATCGGCGTCGGCAATCACCGGAAAGTTGAGCGCCGTCCCCTGGGTCTCCTCGATGTCCGCCGCCCAGCGCTGGTGCGAGTCGGCCTTGTCGACGCTCAGTCCGATGACCTTGACGCCACGCTGGTCAAACTCCGGCTTGATCTTCGCCACATAGCCAAGCTCAGTCGTGCAGACCGGGGTAAAGTCCTTCGGATGCGAGAAAAGGATGGCCCATGAGTCGCCAATCCACTCGTGAAAGTTGATCGTCCCCTCGTTCGTCTCCGCCGTGAAATCCGGCGCAATCTCTCCAATACGCAATGACATGCTGATTCTCCTTGTCTTTTGTGAGGTATGGTTTCACCAACCCGGCGATCGCGGACGTCACCCCCAACATCGAGACGCTCCCAGCCAAAGTGATCAGCACGGAGCGTCTTCTCAAGGAGAGTGTTATTCCTGCGACTCTTTAGCAGTTATTAATGTGGAGCAAGTTGTCTTAAATCGCCACGTGGTATGTCAACGGTGATGGCAGGCTTTGAACGGCATAAAAATCAAAAGCCCCTCGCGTTATGACAGCGAGAGGCTTCTGAAAAGTCGTCTTCTCGGCTGTTTAGCGCTTTGTTTAACGTGGAGCAATTAGCCTTAAATCACCACGGAAATATTACAAAGTGTTTATACTCATTCCGGAGAAGCCTGTCAACAAAAAAGTTACCTTTGCGCCATTTTTTTACATTATGTCGACACAAAGTTCCGGAACAGCTAATGTCGGAATGACAACTACCCTCGTCCTGGACAGCTGACGATCATTCGAGCCGATCAGTCCAGCTCGACCCAGGACCCGGTCCGCGCACTCTCAAATACCGCATCGATAACCCGCATATTCTGCACTCCATCCTCGAGCGGCGTCGGGACCGGAGTATCATTGATCACCGCCAGCGAGAAGAGATCGCCCTGGATGGTATATTGATTGGCGGGAGGCAGCACGATCTCCTCGACCTCGCCGGCCACATCGATGATAAGGCGCGAAGGTCGATCCGGCATCTGATTGAAGGGCACCTCGATCTCGAGGCGTCCCCGGTCACCAAGAATCTGCACCCGCTGGTAGGGTGCGAGCTGGGTGCTGCAGGTGAAGGTCGCTGTCCGCGTGCCGAAATCGAGAATCGCCGCGGCCCGTCGATCGACCTTGAAATCCGGGTCATTCTCGATCAGCCCCATGACCCGGCGCGGCTCGTCATCAAAGATGAATCTCGAGAGCGAGATGCAGTAGCAGCCAATGTCGAGCAGTCCGCCACCGCCGATCCCGTCCTGGTTGCGAACGTTCCCCGGATCAGTGTTGAAATATGAGAAGAAAGAGTC
>JBEAVZ010000178.1:0-10541 GCA_041160645.1 Acidobacteriota bacterium | reverse complement strand
CTCCGGACCAGCGATCAAACCGATCGCCGTGTTGATCAGCGAGAGCGCGTCGGCGCCAGCCTCCTCGACGGCCTTGCTGGCGCTGGCGATATTGGTCACATTGGGCGACAGCTTGACGATCACCGGCCGCGTCGCGACCCGCCGAACCGCCGCCGTCACCTCCGCGGCCTGGCGCGGATCATTGGCGAAGCTCTCTCCACCCGCTTTCACATTCGGACAGGAGATGTTCAGCTCATAGGCGTGGATCCCCTCGCCGTCTTCAAGGATGCGGATCGCTTCGATGTACTGCTCGATCGTGTAGCCGAAGACATTGGGAATCACGCGGGTCTGGTAGTCGCGGAGGAGCGGCAGCTTGTCGGTGATGAAGGAACGCGCGCCGATGTTCTGCAGGCCAATCGCGTTGAGCATCCCCCCGTGGGTCTCGACGATTCGCCACGGGGCATTGCCGCGCAGCGGCGTCGCCGAGAGCCCCTTGGTGCAGATTCCGCCGAGCCGGTTGAGGTCGATCACTTCGGCCATGTCGAGGCCGTAGCCGCAGGTGCCGCTGGCCGTCCAGACAGGGTTCTGAAATGTGACCCCGGCGATGGCGACGGTCAGCAGAGATGGGTCGGTTGTCGTCGGTGTGGGTTCGCTATGCATTTTGTGCCGGATGGACAGAGTTCGAGGTACGGGTGGAGACAAACTGCAGCAGGAACTTCTTGTCGTTGAGGAACGTCAGCCGGTTGATCGCTTCGCCCAGCGGCAGCCAGTCGATCGCCGCGACCTCATCGTTCGGTTCAAAGTTATGTTCGCCGTCCGGCTCCATGTGCCAGTAGAGCACCACCTTCGGCACGCCCTTGACCGGATATTTCGTATAGCCGGCAAAGTCGGTGATCACCGTGCGGTGGCCGGTCTCTTCAAGCACTTCGCGCTTGGCGGCGGCCTCCCAGGTCGCGTCCGTCGCGTCGATGTGCCCCTTCGGAAGCTTCCAGGCGCGGTCATCCCGGCTCAGAATGAGCAGGATTTCCCGCCCGCTGGCTCCCTCGCGCCAGACCAGTCCGCCTGCGCAATAGACTATCTCCTGATCCTTCATTTTTTCTCCTCAGCCGCTCGCGGCGATGCTCGATTACCAGGCCAGATCACGGCTCCAGAAGACGGGGCCGTCGGTGCAGACCTTCTGGTAGATGAATCCCTCCGGGCAGTCGTGGCGGACCGGCACGGCGCAACCAACGCAGATGCCAAAGCCGCAGGCCATTGGCGCCTCGAGCGAGAGCTGGGCCGGCAGGTTTCGCGCCGCGGCGATCGCCGCCACCCGGTGGAGCATCGGATCGGGCCCGCAGGCGTAGATCAGCACCTCCCCGGCGCGATCGAGGTACTCTTCGAGCGGCGCGGTGACGAAGCCGGTCGTTCCTTCGCTGCCATCGATCGTCGCGGTGACCACCCGGTCGGCACCGAGCAGTTCCCGGAAGTCGTCCAGTCCGCACAGATCCCCGCGGCTTGCTCCACCCAGAAAGAGGCACGTCGGAATCTGTCGCCGGACCAGTTCGGTGGCCAGAATGTAGAGGGCTGGCGAGCCGGCCCCGCCGGCGACGAGGGCGACCTCCCGGTCCGTTGCCGCGGCGAGGTCGAACGACTTCCCGAGCGGACCGAGGCACTCCACCTCGGCCCCGGGGGTAAGTCGCGCCAGCGATTCGGTTCCCCGACCGACGATCTGGTAGATGAACTCGACCCGCACGGTCGCGTTTCCGGACCCGACCTGGCAATCGACCTTGTAGTAGGCCATGGCCCGCCGCAACAGCGGCTCGAAGCCGGCATGCGGCTTGAGCATCGCGAACTGGCCGGCCGCGATCCGCTGGTCGCCGTCGATCCGCAGCCGCAGCTTCCCGTAGCGTCGGCCGGAGGCTGACTCGCTGATCTCATTGCGTTCAACGATAGCGATCGTCTCGATCATGCTCTTCCTTTGCTTATCCCCTGACCGTGATAAATTTGACCCTGATAAATTAGTCCTGGTGATTAATTCTGATGCCTGGCTAATCTTGTCACAGCTGGAACATCACCACTGGAGAAGAGTGCTCAGCCAAAACCCGAGTTTAACAGAAATATGGGCGGCTGAGAAAAACTGTCAGACTTTTCGTCGGCGGTCGGCGCCAAAAAGATCGCTGCCGGGAGGGCATAATGGACGAAACACCTTCCGGTGTGGTAATTTCCAGTTCATCTAAAAAGGGGCTGTAATGAATCTCAACAAACTCTTTTCCGCGCTTATTGTGGCCATCATTCTTTTTGCAATGTCGCCGCTGGTCCTCGTCCGCATCTGGCCGATGATCAACGATGTCCGGACCGGCGAGACGCCGCAGTATGCCGATCTGCAGCCACAGCGGTTGGCGGGGCGGTCTATTGGTGAAGCCTTCGACGCGGCGATGGACGTCGTTGCCGCGATGGAGTGGGAGATTCGGGAGGCCAATCGTGACCAGGGGGTGATCGAGGCGGTCGCGACGGTCCCGGTCTTTCGTTTTCGTGATGACGTCACGATCACGATCACCTCTGAGGCGGGAGCGGCCGTCGTCAATGTCCGTTCGCGGTCGCGGGTTGGAAAGAGCGATCTGGGTGAGAACGCCCGCCGGATTCGCCGCTTTCAGGCGGCGCTTGCGGCAAAGCTTGGCCGATAGTCTTCCCGATGGCCGGGCACGGGCCGACGTGGCCGGATGATCGGCCATTCAACGGTTACTTGGCAGGAGGCAGGCATGCACTTTATCGAAAAATTTCGGCTGATGACGGCGGCGGACATGAATCGGGTCCTCTTGCGGATGGCCTCGCAGATCGTCGAGAACAACCCCGACCTGAGCAACGTCATTCTGGTTGGGATTCGGCGGCGCGGGGTTCCGCTGGCGACCCGCCTCGCCCAGAAGATTCTCGAGATGGATCAGGTCACCGTAACCACCGGGGCGCTCGATATCACCCTCTACCGGGATGATCTGAGCACAGTTGGCGATCGACCGGTCGTCAACCGGACCGAACTACCCGGCAACATCACCGACAAGACGATCATTCTGGTCGACGATGTGCTCTACACCGGACGAACCGTCCGGGCCGCCCTCGACGAACTGATCGACTTTGGGCGTCCGCACCGGGTCCAGCTGGCGGTCCTTGTCGACCGGGGCTGGCGGGAACTGCCGATCCAGGCCGACTATGTCGGCAAGATTCTCCCGACCTCCGAGCGGGAGATCGTCAAGGTCATGCTGCCGGAGTTCGACGAGACCGAACAGGTCATCGTCGTCGAGCCACAATAGTTGAAGAGGCATCAGCAAGGACATGCCATTACACCGGAAAGACCTGCTCGGAATAGCCGAGTTGAACGCAGGAGAGATCGAGCTGATCCTCGAGACAGCCGAAACTTTTCGTGACATCAATACGAGGCAGATCAAGAAGGTGCCGACGCTGCGCGGCAAGACGGTCATCAACCTCTTCTTTGAGGCCTCGACGCGCACCCGGACCAGTTTTGAGATCGCCGCCAAGCGCCTCTCGGCCGATGCGATCAATATTTCGGCCTCGACCTCAAGTGTCGTCAAAGGGGAGACGCTGGTCGACACGGCGCTCAACCTGCAGGCCATGGCGCCTGACGCGATTGTCATTCGCCACAGTTCCTCCGGCGCGCCGGCGAGGGTGGCGGCGATTGCCCGCGCCGCGGTGATCAACGCCGGTGATGGAACCCACGAGCATCCGACCCAGGCGCTCCTCGATGCCCTGACGATTCGACATCACAAGCGGCAGCTTGGGGGCTTGAAGGTAGCGATCATCGGCGATATTTTGCACAGCCGGGTGGCCCGTTCAAACATCCACCTGCTGACCCGCCTGGGCGCCGAAGTCGTCCTCGCCGGTCCCCGCACCCTTCTCCCCTTTGGTCTGGAAAAGGTCATCGATGCCCGTCCGGGTTCGCTCCGCTTTGCCGCCTCGATCGAGGAGGCCCTGCGCGGGGCCGATGTGGTCATGACGCTCCGCATTCAACTCGAGCGCCAGTCGGGCGGGTTCTTCCCGACGCTGCGCGAATATTCGACCCAGTTTGGTCTCAATCGCCGCCGGCTCGAGCTGGCGAAACCGGACGCGATCGTGCTCCATCCCGGCCCGATCAACCGTGGTGTTGAGATCGATTCCGATGTTGCGGATGGCACGACCTCGGTCATTCTCGACCAGGTTGAAAACGGGGTTGCCGTCCGGATGGCCATTCTCTATCTGCTGGCCGGAGGTGAGTCCGCTTGAAAGATCTCCTGATTCGTAATGGAATTGTCATCGATCCCGCGGTGGAGCGATCAGCGGGAGATCAGCCGCGCGATCTGCTGATTCGTGACGGGCGGGTCGCCGCGCTCGACGCGCACCTCGCGCTGCCCGATCCGGCCGCCGGAGAGGTGATCGACGCCGGGGGGCTGATCGTTGCCCCGGGGCTGATCGATCTCCACGTGCACCTGCGTGAACCGGGCTTTGAGTACAAGGAGACGATCGAGTCGGGCGCCCGGGCCGCTGTCGCCGGTGGCTTCACCTCGATCTGCTGCATGCCCAATACGAGGCCGGTCAACGACAACTCCTCGATCACCTCCTTCATCCTTGCCCAGGGGCGCGCGGCCGGCCTCGCCAATATCTTTCCGATCGGGGCCATTACCGCCGGTTCGAAGGGCGAGCAGCTGGCCGAGATCGGCGAGATGCGCCAAGCCGGAATCGTCGCGATCAGCGACGATGGGCGACCCGTCCCCGACTCGGGGATCATGCGCCGCGCGCTCGAGTATGCGAGCGACTTCGGTCTGCCGGTGGTCGACCACTGCGAAGACTGCTGCGGCACGACCGGCTGGGCCATGCACGAGGGGCAGTACTCGGCCCTCATGGGGCTGAAGGGGCTGCCCGGGGCGGCTGAGGATCTGCACGTCGCCCGCGACCTGATCCTCGCCGAGATGACCGGAGCCCATATTCACATCGCCCATATCTCGACCGGCCGGTCGGTCGAGATGGTCCGTGCGGCGCGCCGCCGCGGCGTTCGGGTGACCTGCGAGGTGACCCCTCACCACTTCACCCTCACCGATGGCGACCTCTACCGCAGCGGCTACGATACAGATTTCAAGATGGCTCCCCCGCTCCGCACAGAGGAAGACCGCCAGGCGATCCTCGAGGGGATCGTCGATGGGACGATCGATGCCATCGCCACCGACCATGCGCCCCACCACCAGAATGAGAAGATGGTCGAATTTGACCAGGCGCCGAATGGAATCATTGGTCTCGAGACCGCCGTTCCGCTCGCCCTCGACCGGCTGGTCCACCGTGGACTGATCACCCTGCCGCGACTGATCGAGATGCTCTCGACCGCCCCGGCGCGCATCTTCAATCTTGCCGACCGGGGAACCCTGCAGGTTGGCGCGATCGCCGATGTGACGCTGATCGATCCGCAGCGGACACAGAAGGTCGATCTGTCGACCTCATTCTCCAGGAGTCGCAATAGTCCCTTTGATGGCTGGGAACTGAAGGGGGCGGTGGTGCGGACGATTGTCGGCGGAAGGGTCGTCTTTGGTTAGCGAAGGGGGAGGCGGGCCGGAGCACGTTCATCTCTGGTCCGTCCCCTCACCCGGCCTTCCCCCCAGCCGGTCTGGCCGTTACTTCACCTCTGTCAGCACCACATTTCTGAACCAGACCTTGCCGTGATCTCCCTGGAGCATGATCGGGCCGGGGGTGCCTTCGGCGCTGTCGATCGCCCCGCCGGTGATTCCCGGGATCTCCTGGCGATCGATGATCGTCTTTCCATTGAGGACAACGGTCAGTTGGCGACCGATCAGGGTGATCTCGTAGGTCTGCCATTCGCCAGCCTGGCGGATGGCATTGCTCGTCGGGGTCAGGAATCCGTATAGTCCGCCCGCGCCGTGGCTCTCGGCCGGCTTGCCGAAGTCGTCCTGGATCTGGACCTCGTACCGTCCGCGCAGATAGACCCCGCTGTTGCTCCGCTGCCCGCCATTGACTGCCGGTTCGGCCATCTTGAACTCAAGCTTCAGCCTGAAGTCCATGAACTTCGCTTCGGAGACGATGTCGACACAGCCCTTGCTGTTGGTCAGCGCTCCATTCTCGACCGACCAGCAACCGGGATTCTTCGACGAGCGCAGCTGCCAACCGCGCAGGTCGCGGCCATTGAAGAGCTGAACCGGCTTACCAAACGCCAGGTTTTGGCGCGCCGGCAGCGCCGGGGCCGGCACACCGCTCCAGGTGAGGGTCTTGCCATCCTCGCCGATCGTTGTCCCGCTGAGGCGACCATTCTGCAGCTTTCCGGTGAAGACCAGATCGGCCGCGCGCGCCTCGAACTGGCGAGGTAGCCGGAAGTTGAGGGTGCCCTGATCGAAACTCAACTCTTTGATCGGGCGAACACTTCCGAACCGCCCGACAAAACGTCCGTTCAGGCGCCCCGCCGCGTCGCTGGTCACCTCGAGCCACGAGGTGTAGGGCGCATCGGTTCCCTGAACAACCAGATCCCAGCGGCCGGGAAGCCCTCCGGCGGCTGGGTTACTCTCCTGCGCCGCGCTGATCAGCGGGCAGGTGATGATCATAAAAGCGAGACTAAGCAGTCCTGAGATCTTCTGTCGCATCGACAATATTCTCCTTTTAAATACGCTGGCTCAATAAGCCGGTTCATCGCTGAACCTTCGGTCTGAAACGATATTCCATCGAGTTGATGTGTGATGACGGAGCGATCATACCATAATCGACTATCACCACCCGGGCCTCCCGCGTTCCTCAGTCGGCGCTGTTAATCCGGCCCCTCGAAACTAACCACGCCCGTCAGGGCCATCGCCTCTCAAGCGTCAGCCACTTTTTGAACCGGGGACATGCGGCGCGCACCAGAAAGGCATCCGCCGACGCAAAAAGGCCGCCAAGCGAGAAACCCAATCCGCATCGTCTCTGATCGTCTCTGATCGTCTCTGATCGGGCCTGATCGGCCCCGATCGGCCTCGCCGGACAACAGGCCTGACAATTAGCCAGACAATTAAGTTGTCATAGTCGCGCCCCCAGGGAGTCCGACACTTAAAATGCGCTCGCCCTGCCACGCCCATGAAGCCTGCCGAGTGGCGCGATCTCCATCCTTGCCTGATTTTGCTCTTTCGGCTATTCTCCGGGCTGCTCTCTTCTGGCTGGGGTAGGCTTTAATCGGGCGCCGTTGATGACCTAGGCAGACTGGCAGGATATATTGAAAGGAATGAAATGCAATCTCCACCTCTACTCTCCATATTGATGCCGGTCTACAACGAAGCCGCGACGATCAACGAGATACTGCAGCGGGTTGAGACGGTCGATCTTGGAGATGTACGGAAAGAGCTGATCATCGTCGACGACTTCTCGACCGATGGCACCCGTGATCTCCTCCGGTCGCTCAATGAGCAGGGACGTTACCGGGTCTATTTTCACAGCCAGAACATGGGCAAGGGGGCGGCGCTCCGGACCGCCCTGACCTATGCCAGCGGGGATATCGTCATCATTCAGGATGCCGACCTCGAGTATGATCCGGCCGAGTACGCCGAACTCCTCAAGCCGATTCTTGACGGACGGGCGGACGTCGTCTACGGTTCACGCCTCTCCGGAGCCAAGGTCGCCCGCGCCTTCAACTTCTGGCACTATGTTGGCAACAAGCTGCTGACCTTCATCACCAATCTGCTCTACAATTCGATTCTGTCCGATATGGAGACCTGCTATAAGGTCTTCCGGGCCGACGTGATCAAGAATATCCAGATCAAGTCGAACCGCTTCGATTTCGAGCCGGAGGTCACGGCAAAGATTCTGAAACGTAAGCACAAGTTGTATGAGATGCCGATCTCGTATTACGGTCGAGACTTCTCGGAAGGGAAGAAGATCACCTGGCGCGATGGTTTTGCCGCCATCTGGGCGCTGGTCAAGTATCGTTTTGTCGATTAATGAGTCTGTCGGCGAGAGATGGAGATGTCAGGCAAGCTCCGGAGCGCGGCGGGAGATCCAGATGGTCGGGCCACAAGGTCAGCCAGATGGTGAGGAGAGACAGGATGCCTCGAGAAAAGGTTGATTTGAGAAGGGGTCGTCTGGCGGCGACTGCAAGTTGTCTGTTGCTGGGGATGGTTCTGATTGCGGGGGGATGCCGCCTCGTGGGCGATCTCTCCCCGGGGGAGGTTGGGGCGCAGCCGGGATCGACCCTGGTGGCGCTGCCGAGCAGCGCCGTGGTGGTCGCGGTCAATTCGAAGGTGGTCTCCTTCCAGCCCGATGGCGCGAAGAGCTGGACCTTCAGTCTGCCCGATGGCGAGGCGATTGTCGCGGCGCCGGTGGCCGCGCTGAGCAGCGTCACCTACGTGCGCGGACAGCAGACCCTCTACGCGATCGCCCCCGACGGCGTCGTCCTCTGGCAATCGCGCCACCAGGGAGCGAGCGATTCAATCAATGGAATCACCCCCCTCAGTGACAGCACGGTCGCCATCACGCAGGAGGACAAGTCGCTCGTCGCTTTCGATGACAAGGGGCAGGTGAAGTGGACCTACAATCTGCCGGACGGCGAAAAGATCGTCGCGCCGCCGGTGCTCGCCGCGAGCAGTCTCGTCTATCTGCGCACCGCCGCGACCCTCTACGCGATCGACTCCGGTGGCAACCAGGCCTGGAAGGCCGCCATCGTGGACTAGTCGCTGCGCGGGCTGATCAACTACTCCCCGCTGGTACTCCCCGCTGGTAGTCCCCGCTGGTACTCTCCGCTGGTAGTCCCCGCTGGCGGGCGGAAGATCTCATTCGGGGTGCCAGGTGAGGCTGGTCACCTTGAAGGCCCGGCCGGTTCCGCCAGCTGAGGACTCAAAGGTCAGCTGGCATGCGCGCCCCGGGCAGCGGTCGCTTGCGACGACCCAGCTCTGACTGGCCATCTCGCCTGCCGCCGGGGAGAGCGAGCCGATCGTCTCTCCATCGATGCTCAGGCGGATCGTTGTCCCGCCCGTGGGGGTGGCCAGAATGACCCGGAGTCGCCCGCGGGCTGACGGCAGCGGCGGTAGCGCGACGGTGGCCCGGCGTTCCGCCCAGCGCCACGACCGCGGTTGTGCGATCTGGAGTGGCAGCCAGCCTTCCCGCAGAAAATCTTCCGCGCTGACCCGCCGTGCGGCGCTTCCCTCGATCTCTTCCCAGCTTATCCCAAAGCACTGAAATCCAAGTTCACGCTGGTCGCTCCCGCCCTCGCTTCGGCTCGGGATGAAGGTCTGATCGGCCTCGAGGGTGAGGAGGGACCACAGCTGGCCCGAAGCGGGGCTGCCTGGAGTGTCTGGCGCGGTGACCACCGTGCTGAAGTCGACCTCCGGTCCGGCGACACTGCCAATCGCGCGTCCGTCAATCTGCAGGCGGAGCGATCGGGCGGCGTCGGGCAACCGCCCCACGACCCGCAACCTCATCTGCTGGCGCGGCTTGAAGAGGGCGACGTGACCCTCCCGTCCCATCCAGCGCCAGATCTTCAGCCCCTCCTGCTCGGCATCGAACCACCCGGATGCCCAGGCGTAGTCGCGATTCCGCGCCGGTTCGCTCAGGTAGAGATCGAAATAGCGGCCAAAGCTGAGTGGGCGCAGCCGTTCCACTCCAACCCCGCCCGGCCAGTGGAAGTGCTGACTGATCGTCCCCGCGACTGGTTGATCGGTCAACTGGTAGATTCGCTGGTAGTAGCGGTTCTCCGGATTGACGAGGTTGAGGGCCAGCTCCTCATCTGGCAGGCGCTGCTCGATCGCCGCCTCGCCGCGGCTGCGGAAATAGTAGGTTGCGTGCTGGACGAGGCGTTCGTCAAAGTAGAGTTTGTCCTTCTGCGGATCGAAGCGGCGGCGCAGGTAGTTGGCCGCCTGGTCGGTAGGGCTCGGCCCACGATGGATCAAGCGCACCGCCGGATAGCTCCAGACGCCCAGCAGCAGCGCGAGCAGGAGCGGGATGGCCAGACCGACCTCGGTCAGCCAGCGCGGCCCGACCTGCCCCAGCATTTCAACCAGCCCCCGCCCGGTCAGGACAAAGCCGCAGGTGGCCAGAATGGTGAAGAGGGGGAGGAACGGCAGCGAGTAGACTACGGCGGCGGTGGGAGTGTTGATGACCAGCGTGAAGATCAGCACCGGAATGAAGGTCGCGGCCAGCCAGCCGAGGGCCGGCCCACGCCGGCGCCAGAGCAGCGCGATCACTCCCAGCCCGGCGGCGAGATAGATCGTCCAGGCAATCCACGCTTCGCCCCAGGTCGTCAGAAAGAATCCGCTCAGCCGTTCGCCCAGTGTCCAGTGGCTCGACCAGATCGTGTCGTGCTCGCTGATGAAGGCCGACTGGACCCGCATGATCTGGTTGTACTCCGCCCACCCAACCAGGCGCATGAAAGGGAGATACCAGCTCAGCCACCCGCCGACGGCGAGCAGCACCGCTCCGGCCGCTACTCCCCACTCGCGCCGCACCAGACGACCAAGCAGGACCAGTCCAAAGACCGGGCCCGCGAAGGGGATGATCGTCACCCGGATTCCCATACCAATCCCGAGAAGGAGCGCTCCCAGCAGGAGCGCTCCTTCTCGGGATTGGTATGGGAATCCGGG